>JBFYNB010000046.1:0-13242 GCA_041304605.1 Methanomassiliicoccales archaeon | reverse complement strand
CCAGAGCGCTGCGTAACTGGTTACAGATACATGAAAAACCGGAACCGACCAGGTAGATGGTGGTTCCGATCTAATGTACCCTAGAGGGGGATATTAAGGCGGTCGGATGATCAGGATATCGCCTTGCGCACCGCTTCCGCCGTGGCCTCCGTCTTGAGCAGCTTGCCGCAGTTGGCCATGACCGTGTCCGGGTCCTTGAGCACGTGACCGGTGCAGACGCAGACGACCTTCTCGCGGCGGGAGATCTTCCCTTCGTCCAGCAGCCTCTTGAGACCGGCTAACGAGGCGGCGGACGCCGGCTCCACGCCCACGCCCTCCTTCCGGCCGAACAGGAACTGGGCGTCGATTATTTCCCGGTCCGAGACGGCCGTCATCACGCCGCCGGTATCGTAAACGGCTTTGAGCGCTTTTCTGCCGGAGGCGGGGTTGCCGATTCGTATCGCCGTGGCGACCGTCTCCGGGTCCTTGACCGGTTTGAAATCTTCCTGCCCGTGGGCGAAGGAGTTGACCAGCGGCGCGGAACCGCCCGCCTGGACGCCGGTGAAAATTGGCATATGGTCGATCCAGCCCAGCTCGTGCCACTCCTTGAGCGCCTTGTAACCGGCCCAGATGTTGGCCGCGTTTCCCACCGGGTAGATGATGCGGTCCGGCACTTGGAACTTCAGCTGGTCGATGATCTCGAAGCACAGGGTCTTCTGCCCTTCCGGCCTGAATGGGTTGACCGAATTGAGCATGTAGAGGTCGCCGGCGTGAGCCAGGTCCTTTACCACGCGCAGAGCGTCGTCGAAGTTCCCGTCGATGGTGACCACCTGGGCGCCGAAGAACATGGCCTGGGCCAGTTTCCCGAGCGCCACCTTGCCCGACGGAAGAAGCACCACGCACTTCAGTCCGGCCTTGGCCGCGTACGCGGCGAGCGAGGCGGAAGTGTTCCCGGTGGAGGCGCAGCCGACCACCTTGCACCCCAGCTCAACAGCACGTGAAACGCCAACGGTCATCCCGCGGTCCTTGAACGAACCGGTGGGATTCGCCCCTTCGAACTTAACGTGCAATTCGCGCACGCCATACTCCTCGGCCAGCTTCCTGCAGTCGTACAGCGGCGTTCCGCCCTCCTGTAGTGTCACCGGCTCGGTGCGTATGGGAAGGAAGTGCTCGTACCTCCAGACTCCGATCGGACGGGAACGAAGGTCATCCGGGGACGTGCCTTCCAGGTGGGAGAGGTCCATCTCGACCGTAAGATTACCGTGGCAGCTCGGGCACTCGTCCAGGAACGGGTTGTCGATCTCCTTTCCGCACTCCCAGCACTTGACGGCGTATTTCATGGTTCCACCCTGTTGCATCCTTTGCCCCACGTGGTGTTCCAGCAGAAGCACTCCACGCCGTGGCCCTCGTAGAACTCCTGCACCGCCTTGGCGATGACCAGGCCGTCGACCTTGCTGCGGTCGAAGAAGGCCGCTATGCACGGTCCCGATCCACCCAGGAAAGAGGCGAATGCTCCGGCGTCCACGGCAGCCTTCTCAGCATCCTTCAGGAACGGCACGAGCGGCGCCCGGGCCGGTTCCACGATGATGTCGTTGATCGATCGTCCGATGAGGTTCAGATCGCCCGTGGCCATTCCCGCCACGAGAGCGGAAGCGTGCCCGACCTGGTGCACGACGTCGTGCATCGGCACCGTTTTCGGCACCTTCTTGCGCGCCTCTCGCGTTGGGACGGCGAACTCCGGCAGGCAGGCCACGATCCCCAGGTCCTTGGGAGGTTCCAGACGAACCACGTCCATCGGTTCGTAGGAGCGGATGATGGTGAAACCGCCCATGAGCGCCGGGGCGGCGTTGTCGGCGTGACGGCTGCCGGAGGAAGCTTCCTCCCCATAGGAGGCGCAGCAGATGAGCTGGTTCATGTTCAGCGGCTTCTCGAGCAGCAGGTTGGCGGCGTAAGCACCGCCGGCCGCGGAAGCGCCGGACGATCCCATGCCGGAAGCGGGACGGATGCCCTTGTTGATCTTCATGGCGATGCCGAAATCGGCACCGGCCACCTTGATGACCTTGTGCGCCGCCACGGCCGCGGTGTTCCTGGTGTTATCGATGGTGACGGCGTAGGCGCCGGTGCCGGTGATGGACTCGACGTGAACGCCAGGCTCGCTGGTCTTCCTGACCTCGATGAGGTCGCTAGGTTCGGCAAGTGCGATGCCGAACACATCGAAGCCGGGGCCGACGTTGGCTATGGTGGAAGGCGCTCTAACGATGGCGCGGTCTAAGGACATGATGTGATCTCCGCCAGATGACTGGTCGAAACCTTCATACCCTGAACTCGTTTAAATGTTTTCAGAGCCACGCCGCTTTGGCTCGATGAACATGGGCGGCGGTCCAATATCCCTTACGACACACATGCTAACGTTTATTCCCCCCTTCCCCGTTGAAGGGCACATGACCGTCCGCTGCGCCGGGGCCTGGGTTCGGAAAGGGGAGAGCAACGCCCTGCTGATGAGAGCCTCGGAGCTGGATGCTGACATAGTTCTCATGGACGCCGGCAAGGTGTGCGGCGCCGATCACCTGGATTCGGCCGTGTTCCACGCCCGGAGGGCGTTCGAACGCGGCATGAACGCCTCCAACACCATGGGCATGGAGGTCATCCTCTACGCCTCCGGAGAACGGCAGATCTCCAAGGCGAAAAAGAAGATGGGGCTGCACCAGGAGACGGAGAAGGTCGCGGTCATCGTCCTCGGCCCGGAGGACCTGGACCAGGTCATGAACGACCTCGATCTGAAGAGGGACGATTCCCTGCTGGAATGCTCCCTTGAGAAGGGAGCGGCCTTCGGCATTTACCCGGAGGAGCTAGAGACCGTGGGCATGGACATGCTGACCGATCTCGTCCTGGAAAAGGTGGCCTTCGTGGAGATTCTCAAACGTTGATAACCAGGCAAACCATTTAATTGTTGGCAACCCATATATTCAAGCCAGAATTCACAGGTGGACCACGAGTTGCCGGGAGATTATGTAAAGCAGCTTCAACTGGCCAAGCAACTGGAGCAGAAGGCCAGGGAGGCGGCCCGGGGACGCGAGACGGCGGAGGGCAAGATAGAGGAAGCTTCAGCCTTGTTGCTGAAGGTCAAGGACATGAACGCCTCCTCCGCGGAGACGGAGAAGCTTTTGACCCTCGCCCACCAGAGCTACTCGGACAAGGATTACAAGGAGGCGCTCTCGTACGCGGTGAAGAGCGTCGACGCTTCGTCGCGGGCCAGAAAGGAACGCCTGCTGGACATGCTGCGCGAGGCCCGCTCGCTCTTGGAAAGGGTGGCGGACCTCGGCAAGTCCGAGGCGGAGACGGAGAGAGCGCTGAAGAAGGCGTCGGACTCCATTGACTCCGGTGACCTGGACGAGGCGTACGGATTGTGCAAGGACGCCTGGGATACTGCTGAACGCAATGCCAACCGCGTCCTGTCGGACGCCTTCGGGCTGGCGCAGTCCTCGCTATTGTTCGCGGAAAGATTGGAGCTGAAGGCCGACAAGCAGAAGATCGCGCTGCGCAACTGCCGCGAGGCGCTGGAGTCCGGGGACGTGGGAAAGAGCGTGGAGCTGATCCAGGCTCTGTCCGGTGCTTTGCGCTCAATGACCCTCGACCTCTTCGTGCAGCGCGCGGCGAAGCTGGAGACGCTGCTTTCCCTGGAAAAGGGATTCCCCCTGCAGCTGAGCGAGGCGCACGAAAAGATGGCCAAGGGCCGCGACCTGATCTCCCACGGGAAGGTGGAGGACGCCTTCGGCGCTCTGGACGACGCGGAGGAGATCTTCTCCCGCTCCTTCGGCAAGGTGGCCGGGCAGCGCATCTCCGAGCTGAAGAAGAGGGCGGATAACGTCTCCCGGTGGAAGAAGGTGGACCTGGGAGACCTGGAGGGCGACGCCAGACGCCTGGAGCTGGACGAGAGGTTCCAGGAAGCGGTCGTGCTTCTGGATTCCGCGCGGCACAAGGTCCGCGACGCCGAGAAGGAGGTGCTGCTGCGGTACATGGCCGCCCTGCAGCCCCGGCTGAAATTGGCGCACCTGACCAGGAAGGACGTGACCCCGGCGCTCCAGAAGATGGATGACGCTCGCAAGGCATTGCAGGGCGACGATCTGAACTCCGCTTTCAAGCTCGCGGAAGAAGCGAAAGGCATTGTCGAGGAGCGCCTGCAGGGTTACGATCTGGTGGAAACGGAACTGCAGAACGCCCAATCGTTGCGTTCGAGATGCGTAGATCTCGGTCTCTCGTGTTCGGAAGGAAGCAAGCTCATGGCCGCGGCCAAGAGGCAGGCCATGCAGGGCGATTATTCCAATGCCGTGGAGACCTTGCGCTCTTCGCAGCGCTCCTACCGGCTGTCGCTGGAGAACTATTTCGCCACCGGCATCATGCGCCTCGAGATGAGGTTGGCTACGGCCATGCGCCTTGGCGCCGAGGTCACCGAGGAATCCATCGCCCTGGAGAATCTGACCGCCAAAGTTCGCAAGGGAGATTTCGAGCTGGTGCACGGCTCCCTGATCACCATCGGAGAGGCGGTGGAGGAACGGACGAGCGGCGCCTTGGACGAGGAGCTGGACAAGGCCGACATCATCCTTTCGCGTTACACCAGCAGCCCGGATGTCGATAAGGCCCGAGCATCGTTGGCGGAGGCCAGGGAGAAGTTCGATAGAAAGGAGTTCCAGGCCGCGCATGATATCGCCTCGGCCATGCTCGTCGAGCTGATGTCCCTGCGGCGGGAGAGCCTGGACCGCTCCCTGCGCGACGGCCGCACGATGCTGGACATGGCCAAGCAGCTGGGCGCGGAGAGCGTTACTTTGCGGGATAGGATGCAGCGCGCCGAGGAGCTGCGCACGTTAAAACGCATGGACGAGGCGACGATGCTCGCTGACGAAGTGGTCTCGTACGGCAGGAGCATTGTCACGTCCGAGATCGATCAGCAGCTTACCGATATAATGCAGCGCGCCGCGAACGCCCGCAGGGAGGGCGTTGAAGTTGGCGCAGCGGAACACATGAGCGAGCAGGCCTCGAACGCCTTGCACCACGGCGAACTGGGACAGGCGTTCGAGCTGACCATTAACGCCCGGAACTCTTTGAACGAGGTCGTGGCCACGTACCAGTCGCTGAGGGAACGGCTGGACGAGGGCGAGGGCATGATGGCCGAGGCCCGCCGCAGCAACGCCAACGTCGATGATGCGTCCGAAGCGCTAGTGCACGGCGGCATGCTCCTGCGCTCCGGAAGGTACAAGGACGCCCGGGACGCCCTGGACCGGGCGGAGGGATACCTGAAGCGCCACGCCCCGGAGTTCCTGTTGAACTATTCGTTGAAGCGCATGGCCGACCTGGGCAAGCTGCGCGGCAAGCTGGGATACCTGGACAGCGGGGAGCGGCTGAAGACGCTCGGTTCGCTGGACCCCTCTAATCTGGAGGCGTCATTGGATTCCCTGGGCCAGCTAAGGCTGGAATGGGAAGGCGAGATAACCACCTCCCTGGACAAGGAGCTCAACAAGTGCCAGAAGGACCTCGATAAGGCGGTCGCCTCGGGATTGACCGTCGGCCACGTTCAGCAGATCCTGAGCCGCGGACGTTCGGCCCTGGACGAGCGCAAGATGACGGATGCGATGCGCGCCGTGGAGCTGGTAAAAAGCGAGCTGGACGTGACGCTGCATAACGACCGGCGTCTGACGGACGTATTGGCTCACCTGGAGGAGTCCCTGGACCAGCTCAAGGAGATGAAGGCCGAGGTCAGGGACGTCACGGTGCTGCTGGAGCAGGCCAGGGCGTTGCGCCGCACTGGCGACGTTACGGCAGCGGCCGACTCCGCCCAGAGGGCGCTGGACCGTTCGCAGAACATCGCCCGGGAACGCGTGAAGACGCTGATGTCCTTCGCCGGCGGACTGACGACGGAACGGTTAGCATGGGAAGACCTGCGGACGGCAAGAAAGCTCGCCGACGACATCGAGGAAGCGCTCAAGAACTACCGCTACCGCCATGCGCACCTCCTGGCGCGCTCGTTCCGCGAGGAGCTGGAACGCGTTCTTCAGGATAAAGCGCAAGCGGATGAGGAAATGCGCAAGTTCGAGAACCGCCTGAAGGAGGAAGCCAAGGCGGGCCTGAGCCCGCCAGCCTCGCAGAAAGCTCTGGAGAAATCGAAGGCGCTGATGGCCCAGGGACGCTTCGTTCAGGCGCTCAGTACTGTTGGCGCAGCTAAAGATGAGCTGCGCGCCGTCTCGGAGATGTACGAGTCCCGATTGACGGATCATAACGACATGCGCGAGGCGCTGAACTCTTTGGAAGTTCTAGATCCGCGCAAGGACCACGTCGAGGAACTGTTGGACCAGTCCTGGAGCTCCCTGAAGGACATGCGCTTCGATTCAGCGTCGCTATACCTGAGGAGGGCGAGGAACGGCCTGAACGAGTTCTTGACGGTACGCACGAACGAACTGCTCTGGGAGTTCAACCCCCTGCACGATCTCATTAAACGTTTGAAGATCCAGAAGCGCTTCTCCGCTGAGATATCGGAAATTGAGAGGGCCGTGGTGGACAGCATCACCCCGCGCGATCTGAACCGTTTAGCAAGGAACGTCGATCTGGTCAAGGCGGGAATGAGGGACATCTTCCAGGAGCAGAAGGAGAAGGTGCGCCGGACCATCGAGAAATCGTCCCGTTCCGGTAAGGAAGCCGGACGATCATGGGAGGTCTGGGCGGACGCGGAGACGCAGGCGAAGAAAGGGGACCTGTGGGAAGCGTTCAACTCTCTGGAGACGGCGCTCAACGTGCTCGGGCGCAAGGCCGGGGAGACCCCCGATCAGTTGTCCAAGCAGCTCTCGGAGACGCTGGAACGAGCGAATAGGCGGCGCATCGAGCTGCCGGGAACGCAGAAGGCGTTCGCTGATGCGTTACAAGCGCAGAAGGAGGGCAAGAACCCGCTGGAGCTTTTACGTAAAGCGATCGAGATGTCGCGCAAGGAAGTGCGCTCGACGTACCCGGACATCTCCGCTGAATTGGAGCTGGTGGGCGAAGCGAAGGAAGGGCGCTCCATGGACGTCATCATCCACCTGAAGAACGAGGCCGAGTACGAGGCGCGCAACGTCCGCGCCTTCATCTTCGGCGACGCGGAGGTGAAGGGGATGGTGGAAGCTGAGGTTCTTAAACCAAACGAGGAGGTCAAGGGGCGCATAACGGTAATTCCGAACCGCGTCGGCATCCTATCGCTGGGAATATCGGTCAAGTGCAAGCCGCTGCTGACGGACGAGGACGTGCTGTACGACAGCAAGTTCGATCTGGACGTGAAGTGACCTCTCATCCGACGATATAAATTGGCGACACGCGCGGCAATGCTTTCGGAGGCATGGTATTATAAGCCCGAATTTTCTAATTATTAACGGTAATATTATGGCAATAACCATGAATTGGGGAGCCTTGGGCCTAGGCTCGGTGATAGCGTTCGTCATCGGCTGGTTCATATTTGGTCTGCTGGGAGCGGTCGTGCTGGCGATCTTGGTGCTGCTGGTAATGGGCGTCCTGAAGATCAGGTAGCGGAACTGGAAAAGTAAGAAGGTTGAAGGCTGGGACCGCTAGGTCCGTAGCCTCCGCCAGAGAAGAGGGCGACCGTGATACCGAACAGCATCGGCATCCTTTCGTTGGGGGTGTCCGTCAAGTTCAAGCCGCTGCTTACGGACGAGGACGTGCTTTACGACAGCAAGTTCGACCTGGACGTAAAAGGATAAAAAGGTTTGATGTCAGGTTAGGTAGACATCGATCATATTGCTGTTGACCCCCGTACCGAAAGGTGTGTTGACCCGAATGTCAACGGTCACGGTCTCGCCTGGAGCCAAGGTGACATATTTTGAGTTGGTATAGGTTCCAGATGATTCCTCGATCTCAATGACGATGGTCTTCGAGCCTATCGCATCGCCAAGGTTAGTGACCTTGGCGTGGACGATGACGTCTCCGGACAAGGTCTCTTGTTCAAAGGTACCTGAGACGTATCTGATGTCGGGTTTTGGAGTGTATGGATTCCAATCATCCCCATCATTGTCCGAATTATTTCCTAAGTAAGAAAGAGCGATTATCGAAAAGACCACTATTGCTATGATAGCGATCGATATCGCGATCCATTTTCCCGCTGAACCCTTCTTCGGCGAGGGTCCCGTTGACCACCCGCACGCGGGGCAGATGTTTGATCCCGGTGGAATAATTCCTCCGCATTTCGCGCAATAACGATTTGTTTTGATGTTGTTGGTCATAATCAATCACGGAAAAAAATTAAATTAATTAATATATAATTTTTGATGGTATTTATTATATAAGAATTAAATTATATTAAATATGTCCATTATCACATTAGATATCTAAAAATATTATTAATTGATATTATATTAATAAATCTGATACGGTTTTATAAAGTAATTTTAGATTAGATGTCATCGAACTAAGGTAATAGATTCGGCCCATCACAATTTTAGATGACCTCTTAGGATGATTTGTAGGCCGAACATTGTGTGTCTATGATGTTCAGTGCCGCTTGATTATTGTTAGGATCATCACAGGATTGTGAGGTCAGGACTGGGGATCATGGCTATGAATGGTTTAGACCGATCGCGCGTTATCTTCGCCTGTTGATAGACGTCCTTGAACGATGAGGAATGGGCGATGACCTTCTCATCGCATATGGCGACCCATTGGCCAGCATATGGGCTGACGTCCATGCCCATAAAGTGATCATAGTTGGTGGTCACGTTCTTCCCGATATCGGATTCGCGATGTCAGGTTATAAAAGTAATCGCCACTTGTAACGGGGCCAACGAACGTCGTTTCGGCGATCAACTAACGAATAGGTCCAGTGAACACAGGATAATTGATCGACGGCAAATCAATTATGGTGTTTGCCGACGAAGACATACTTTACGACAGCAAGTTCGATCCGGACGTGAAACAAGACCGGTCTTCTTACGATCTTCACCGGTTCAGCTTCCGCCGGTTGAGCAGCAGCCCGATGACCACTATCGCTATGGCTAGTATCGCGATGTTGCCAGCGATCTTCACCAGCGACCAGGGGTCCGCCTCCCCGTAGGCCTCCTCGGAGCTCACGTACATGCTGGTCGCCTCTCCGACGTACTCCTCGTTGTCCTCGGTGACCACGCTCAGGCGGTAGACGAGCGTATGACGCACGTCATCTTTGGTCAGCGTGCTGTCGACGTATCCGGTGGGAAACTCGGCGTGCGGGAACCTGGTCACCTTGAGCCCGCCCGTGCGGTACAGCACGTAACGGTTGAGGTCCGCCTCGGTCGTGTTCACTTCGTCCCAAATAACGGTCACCTCCAGCAGGTGCTGGTCAACATCTACGGACGGAACGGAGAACTGCGAACTGCGTCCCGGGCGGGAGACGGCGATGCTGCCGGTGAGCTCATCGAAGTACAGGAGACAGAGGTGGTCCCAGGTCCCGGAAGCGAACTCCCTGCCGTAGGGACGCATGCCGTCCGGTACCTTGAGGAACCGTTCCTGCCAGTTTCCCTCGGAATATTCCAAGCGGAGGAGCGTGCCTCCCTCTCTTAGCACCAGCATCTTCGCCTCGTGGCCGTCCATTATCAGCTGGCAGGATGAGGTGCCGTCCTCGTCGTACGGTTTGAAAGACCAGCCGAAGTCGTACCGCGTGGCCAGGCGCACCTTTCCGTTAGAGTTCCATATCTGGTCGGTCTGCTGGTAGATGACGCTCTCGTAGCCGTTCGCAACGCCGAAGGAGAAGCGGTTCAGGGCGCCGACGTTAAGCACATGGAGGTCGCCCCATTCCCCGTTGTCCAGGGTCAGGAACTCCAGGGAGTGGTTCCCGGAATACCAGTCCTCGATATCGTAATCGGTCACGTTGAGATAGGCCATGTGCATCCGGCCCTCATCGTTCATCGCCAGCTGCGGTGGGTTGTTCCAGACGGCATACGAGGAGCGTACGGTGACGATCTCGTCGGAGGTCCAGTTGCCACCGGCGTTGGTCATGTACGTGTGGGTCACGTAGGTGTAATCGCCGTGCAAAGTGGCCGAGAAGGCCAGATGAACGCGGTCATTGGAGTCGACCACCATGTTGACGGGGGTGAACCCGATGTTAGGGAGCGTTCGAACGAACTCGGAGGCCCAGGTGCCGTTCGAACGGTACCAGTGGAAGACGTCGAAGGTGTAGTTGGCCCCGCCCTGCAGGCACAGGAGATGAGGTTCGCCCTGCGGCCCCAGGGCGATCGCCACGTGTTGTATCCATTCCTCCTCGCCCAGGTCGTGGTGGTCCCACGAGCCGTTCGTCAGCACCGCGTAGCGCAGCATGACGGAGTATCGATGATATGCCATGTCCGAGTAGTCGTCGCCGGGCGTCGGGTCGTACGCGTACGCCAGATGCAAACTGCCGTTGCCGTCGACGGCCATGCTCGGCTCGACGAAGGTACTGGCCGCGCTCGGACGGAACACCGGCCAGTTCTCCGTGATGGGCATTTCATCGCCGCTAACCGTGGACGGGACGCAGGTCAACACCATCGATGCGGCCAGGAACGCCGCGACGAACAACACCATCAACGATCTCATTTATGGCCCCTCGAACGCGTCCTCATCATCATTCAACAGCCAGGGAAGGTTGGTGTCGGTGAGACGAGCGTCGCTTCTGGCCTCGGTGTAATTTCCGGGCGAATCACCCGGGATGCGTTCCGAGGTCCAGTGCATGACCAGCGTTCCGTCCGAGAACCCCCATCCCTCATCGGTAGGTCCTTCAACGGAATAGATTTTCAATAACAACCTACCCCATAGGTCGTCGCCGGAATATTGCTCATCGCCCTCGATGGCGTGTCCGACCACCCAGCTATGCAGCGGTTCGAAAGGTTCCTTAGAGGACATGGTAAGGTTCTCCGAGGAGTACCTTATCAGCGTGCTGTTCGCAGCGGGATCGTAGGTCCACATCTGGTGGTGGAACGTTGCATCGTCTCCGCTTACCTCTGTAACTTCCCACCTTTCCTTGAACGAAACGAGCCAGGGAGTGGCGCTGGAGTTATCATCGACGACCACGACCTCGAACACCACCTCGGTGTATTCCAGGTAGTAGCCGACCACCCACTTCTCCGTGTCGTCATCGTTGTCATCATCGTTGGAAAGGACAAGATAGGCCAGAGGGGCTGCGATAAGCAAAGCTGCGACCGCTATCCCGATGACGACCTTCCGTTCCACTCCTGCTCCCCCGGTGTTGGAGGATTTCATCTGAGCATAAATCCATCGGTTCCTTTCTCGGAAACGACGCTCGGCGATATCGGGCCCTATCGCACCTGTGGAACATCACTTCCTTTTCCTGATGACCCACACCAATGTGACCGTGAACGAGATCGAGACTATCACGACCGTGGCGACCATCATCAAGAAGCCGCTGGTGTCTGAACCTTCGTCACCTCCATCGTTGATGTGGATCGTTCCCATCTCCCCGATGTATTCCCCTTCGTCCGTGATCGCGCTGATGCGGTAGCGCAGAAGGGTCCATACCGGGATATCATCTATGGAAGCGTCTGTCATGCTCGTTGCGTCGGCTGGAAAGATGAACGGCAGACCGCTGTCGACGGTGATCGGCACGACCTCGCCCCAGATGGCCGTCCGGTAGATACGGTATTCGCTTATGTCCAGACCGGTCGAGTCGACGGCGTTCCATTCCAAGAACACACCGTTCTCGTTCCTCTCTATTTCCGAGATCTCCGGATACACCGACGTGCTTCCGGGCATGTACAGCATGAGTTCCTCGTACATCGCATCGAAGAGCAGGATGACCGTTTCGTTGTCGTTCATGTCCCCGGGGTCGCGGGAGGCGGGGTACGTTCCGGCCGGATAGCGCACGGAATGGTCGAAGCTTCCTTCACCGTATTCGCCGACGAAGAAGTAACCGCCCTCGTGCATAAAGATGAAACGCTCATCCCCATTCTCGTCCAGATGAAGTTCGCACAGCCAGGTCCCGTCGGCGATGCCGCCCCAGGAAAGGCCGGAGGCATTCCAGGCGGCCAGCCTGACCGGTCCTTCCTGCCCCATCGAGGAGGAGACGCAATGGTAGAGTAAGTGCTCGTAACCGTCGGCATCGAGCTGCAGGGAAAGGCTGTTGCACCAGTCGGGTAAAGTGATGTTCTTGGCGTCCGTCCAATCGTCACCATCACGGGTGAGCAGCTGGAGCGTCCAATCGCCGGAGCCCCACTCGCTTGATATGGAATTGTCCACCTGGACATAGGCGATGTGCGCCCTTCCCGAACCATCGATCTCTATGTCGGGCGAACAGATCATCTCGTTGCCCTGGATCTTGTATACGGGTATGCTGTGAAAGGGCACGAACTCCCATTCCCCTTGGGCGTTGGTGACGTAGCAATAAGACCAGTTCTCGTCCTGGTCGTTGCGTATGCCCATGACCGCGTGAACCTTTCCGTCGGCGTCCACCGCCATGTCCACGTTCTTGGCCCCGCCCATGACGAGTTGGGTAACATTCTCAGAGGCCCAGGTCCCGTTGCTATTATTCCAGTAGACGATGTCCGTGCTGGTGTTACCCCGGACGGCGCAGAGGATGTGCACGCTGCCTTCGCAGTCGATAGCGATGTCGGCGAATCTGAAGAAGCCCTCCTGAAGGTCCGCGTGCTCCCACACTCCGTGGGAGAAGTTGGCGTACCGCAGGTAGTTCGGCCGGAGGTACCAGTCTGCGTATGCCGGATCGCGGTATAGGTACACCAGATGGACGACGCCCTCGTCGTCCAGGACCGCCGACGGTTCGAGCGTGCTGCCGGCCGGCCCGGCACGGACGACAGGCCAGTTCTCCAGCTGCAATTCGTCCGCAGCCTGCGCCGGGGCGAACGATAATGACGAGAGGATCATCAAAAAGGATAGCGCGACCGCTGCTACGATAGCGGTCCTCGAGAACGCAGTGATGCGTGACGTTCCTACTTCCCCCGGGAAATTACTAACGTGCCGGATAAAGAAGCATCGGTAGGTTTTTTTGAAAAATGAGTCCGGGGAAGGGGTTTGTTTTTGTTTGAACTTAAAGTTCCGGATGGAACTTGTAGCCGTAGTGGATGACGCCGTCCGGTCCTTCTTCCCTCAGCTTGCGGAAGGAGACCCAGACGCGAAATTTAATTTCCACATATCGAGTTCGCGATCGATGACCTGAACTTAGAAAATCGTGATTAAAAAGATGATAAAAGAAGGAAAAGAGGGCACGGAGGTGCCCATTTCAGGATTTTCCTTCACCTTATTTTTTCCCGTTCTCCC
>JBFYNB010000045.1:0-13445 GCA_041304605.1 Methanomassiliicoccales archaeon | reverse complement strand
GATATCCATAACCACCGAGGGCAACACCACGCTGGAGTTCTACGCCGTGGACATGGCGGGAAACCAGGGCCCGGTGGGCTCGGGTTCCATATCGATCCGACCGGATACCAGCGGGGCCATGGTGTACGCCACCACAGACGTGATGCCAGTATCGGGCTGGTTCAACTCCACCGTCATGGTGACCCTGACCCCCGCCGCCGGGTTCGAAGGCTGCGAGGTCCGTTACAGCCTGAACGGCGGGAATTGGACGCTATACGCCGGAGCCCTGCCCGTCACCGCGGAGGGCGAGAACCTGCTGGAGTGGTACGGGACCGAACAGGGCGGTGCGAAGGGGGAAACCTACTCCCGCCTGCTGATGCTGGACCTGACCGCTCCTGAATGCGGGTCATATGTGAACGGGGCGCCAGGGATGGGAGGATGGTATGCCGCAACGGTCAACGTGACCTTGAGCGCCCAGGACCAGGGCAGCGGAGTGGATTCCCTGCTCTACCGCCTGAACGATGGGGAATGGCGGTCCTACTCTACCCGTGTGGAGGTGTCCGAGGAAGGATGGCACCACCTCGAGTTCTACGCGATGGACATCGCGGGCAATTCCGGGGCCGTCATTTTCGTGGAGTTCGGCATCGACACCGTGGCCCCGGCCATATCCTTCCTTCCCCTGAGCGCGGTCCTGGAGGATGGCACCTACCCGAACCAGCTGTCGGCGCGGTTGACCGCGGAGGATGGGGAGAGCGGAATACTGGTCATGAACTACCGGATAGGGGACCCGGAATGGAGGCCGGTAGAGGGCGACATACTGGTGCAGGGGGAGGGCTCGCACCTCATCGAGTGCCAGGCGGTCGACCGGGCCGGCAATCACGCTTACTTCGAGGTCAGTGTCGAGATTTCGACGCCCGCCGGGGCCCCGGGGGCGGTGCAGGCGCTGGTCGCCACCATCACCGACGACGGCATCCTGCTCCACTGGTCCCCGTCCCCCTCCGGCATGGATGTGCGCTACCTGATCTACCGCTCCTGCGAAGGGGAGGAAGAGCTCATCGCCAACGTGACCGAGACCAGCTATCTTGACCGGGAGGTCATGGAAGGGGTGAGCTACGATTACCGGGTGGTGGCGGTGAACTCGGCGGGCCAAGGCCCCTCGGAGCAGGTGCTCGGGCTCGTGGTGACCACGGGAGCCGACGCGATGCCATATCTGCTAATGGTCCTGGCGATCGTGGCCGTGGTGGGGGTGGCGTTGCTTCTCAGAAGGAGATCACGGTAGTTCACTTGGCCTTGCCCTGCTTGGCCACGGCGTCCATGGCCTTCTTGATCGAGTCCTGGTCTCCCAGATAGTAGGAGCGGATCGGCCGCAACGCCTCATCCAGCTCGTAGACCAGCGGCACGCCGGTGGGGATGTTGCGGGATACGATCTCCGCGTCCGGGACGTTGTCAAGGTACTTCACCAGGGCGCGCAAGGAGTTACCGTGGGCGGCGATGATGACCCGCTTGCCGTTCCTGAGCTCGGGAACGATCTTCTCCTTCCAATACGGGACGAAACGAGCGACCGTATCCTTCAGGCACTCCGTTCCCGGAACGTCCTCGGGGGACATGTCCGCGTAGCGCCTGTCGTGAACGGGATGGCGCGGGTCGTCCAACTCCAGCGTCGGCGGGCGCACGTCGTAAGCGCGCCGCCAGAGCAGCACCTGCTCCTCGCCGTACTTCTTGGCCATCTCGGACTTGTTCAGTCCTTGCAGGGCACCGTAATGCTTCTCGTTGAGGCGCCAAGACTTGCGCACGGGAAGCCAGCACAGGTCCATGTCCTCCAGGACGATGTCCAGGGTCTTGATGGCGCGCTTGAGCACTGATGTGAACGCCAGATCGAACTCGTAACCTCCGTCTTTTAACAAACGGGCGGCCTCGTGCGCCTCCGCCACTCCTTTCTCCGACAGCCCGACATCGGTCCAGCCGGTGAATCGGTTCTCCTTGTTCCAGGTGCTCTCCCCGTGGCGAAGTAGTACGACCTTGATCATCTTGCTCAGTTCTGGATGTGGAAGTGGTATGAAAAGGGTTTCGTACTTCGCAAAGGTTCGTGCAGGTCCGCGTAGGGAAAAAAGGAGGGTCGATCGACAACCCTCCGCCTGGGGTTTCAATCGCAATCCTTTATCTTCACGTCCTTAAGATACTGACCCTTCCCCTTGGTGGGGTGTTTTCTAGATACCAGCACGACGATGATCTCGTCATTGGGGTCCTTTTTGTTGGTCAATGTGACCTCCACGTCCCCCCATGGGCTCATAGCTGGGTTCGTTGGATCCCTATCATCGGTCGGACTGTTCACAGCCTTGACTATCAGACCGTTCGTATCGATGCTCATTTCTCTTGACCCTCCCGGGGTTCTCCCCCAAATGATTTCGATTCTGCGATAATGGCATAAAACCTTCGATTATCGAAATAAATATCAAACTACACAGATTAAATTTAACACCTCAAAGGAAGGTTTATGGTGGGTTCAGCGAACTATTAACACCATGGGGGAGCGGAACCACGACACTCGCCCTATAATGGTAGGGCGGGTCAAGGAGCTCGAGGCCCTCCAATCATCTTTATCTCAGGTCATTGGCGGCAAGGGCCGGACAGTGATCATCTCCGGAGAGGCCGGCATCGGGAAGACCAAGATGACCGAGGAGCTGGAGAGGTTGGCCAGGATGACCGATTGCCAGTACCTGGTTGGTCGCTGCCTGCCCAACGCCCCGGCGCCGTTCCTTCCCTTCCGAGACGCGCTGCGCGGCGTCATGGGCGACGAGATCTTCACCGCCTCCGGGCCGGGGGAGGTCATGTTCCGGGTCCGCGAGGCTTTGGGAACGAAAGCGCAGAAGCAGCCTCTCATACTGGTGCTGGAGGACCTGCACTGGGCGGACAGCGCCTCCGTGCAGGTGCTGCACTTCCTGGCCCGGAACATAGGATGCATGAGGACGATGATCGTCGGCACCTACCGTCCGGAGGACATCTCCTTCGAGATCGCCGAGGGTCTCTCGCACCCGCTGTTCGATTCCATGAGGGTGATGCGCCGCGAAGCGCTCTGCACCGAGATATCGCTAAGCGAGCTCGACCAGGAGGAGGTCTCCGAGCTGCTGAACAAGATCCTGGGGGGTAGGGTGCACAAGAACATCCTGGCGGCGGTGATGAAGGAGGGTGAGGGCAACCCCCTTTTCACCATTGAGTGCGTGCACAACCTTCTGTCGCATGGAAACCTGCGCTCCGTCGATGGGGTATGGTCCTTCCTCGGGGAGACGGTGAGCGTCCCCTCCACGGTCAAGGAGGTCATCATGCGCCGTGTCGACCGTTTGCCGAAGACGACCAGAAGGGTCCTGGAGGCGGCCTCGGTCATCGGCCTGCAGTTCGAGCCGCGCATCCTGGCCACATTGATGAACTCCCGCCAGATGGATATGTTGGAAACCTTGGAGGACGCCGACCGCAGCCACGCCATGGTCAGGGTGATCGATGGCGGCCATATGGCCTTCGCCCACGAGAACCTGCAGCGGGTGCTATACGAATCCATCTCCGAGGTGCGCCGGAACGAGATACACAAGGAGGTGGCCCGCATCCTGGAAGGGGAACCGAGGAACCTCCGTCTGGACGGCGAGATAGCGCTGCACCATCGCTTCTCCGGGAACCGAGAGAAGTGCGTGCGCTATTCATTATCGGTCGGAATGGAATGGCTCAAGCGCAAGGCCATATACGAAGCGGTGCCGAACTTCCAGAGGGTGCTGGACCTCACCGTGGCCGATGAGGATTTCATCGCCGAAAGGCTGCAAGCCCTGGAAGGCATGGGCGACTGCCACGTGTTCCTGGCCAACTTCAAGGAGGGCCTGAGGGATTATGAGGAGTTCATGGAGCTGGGCGGGGAGGACGTGCGCTGCGCCCGCATCATGAGGAAGATGGCCGAGTGCTGGTCCCCCACCCGCCTTGGAAAAGGCTCGTCGGTCAACTGCGTCAAGTACCTGAACGAGGCTGAGGGATGCCCGCGCATCAACGACTTCGAGCAGGGAGAGATACTCGGCGTCAGGACGAATCTGACGCTGTGGTGCGGCAACTTCCCGGAAGCGGACGATCTGTGCACCCGGGCCGAGGAATGCTTCTCCCGGGTGGACCAGGGCCGCATGGCGCAGCAGCTGTGCTATCATGCCTGGATCCATCTCTCCCAGGGAGACGTCTCCAAGGCCATGGACACCGTCACCAGGGCCCGGACGATATACGGGGAGAGGAGGGATATCGAGGAGGACCTGGAGCTGAACCGCCTGCTGGGCGAGGTGCTGTATCACCAGGGTAGAGGCAAGGACGCCCTGCTGGCCTTCGACGCGGTGCATCACGCCGCCTCGCAGATCGGCGACCGGGTGTCCATGTGCTGGTCGCACATCTTCCGCACCTTCGTGTACCTGGACCTGAAGGATTTGCGCGGTGCGATGAGGAGCGCCAAGATGGCCATGGACGAAGCGATGGAGTCCGACTCGGCCTACATGGGCTGCATGGCCAACACCGTGATGGCGTTAGTGGCCTTGAACCGCCGGGACATCTCCTCGGCCCTGGAGTTCAGCGAGAGGGCCTGGACGGTGGCCAAGGGTTTCCCGGCCACGGTGAAGACCCCCGTCAAAGGGGTCACCCTGATGGTGCGGGGGGCGGCGCTCTCACTGGCGGAGAGGTTCGAGGAGAGCAACGCCATGTTCGAGGACAGCATGCGGTGGCTGGACGGGGGCATGGGCTGCATGGTCCACCTGGGCTTCGGGCTGTGCTACTACGGGGAATCGCTGCAGAGGCAGGGCCTGGTGGACCGGGCCCTGGAATGCTACGATCGCGCCAACTCCCTCTTCCGCGTCCTGGGGAACGGCACGGGCGAGGAGCGCAGCGCCAAGGTGGCCTACGAGCTAAGGCGGTTAAGCAGCGGGGACCTGTCCCTGGAGCAGTCTAGCAACCTTTATGGTAAATGAGGGGCAACTAATCACGAGGGTTCTTAGGAGGCATTACGGCACAGGTAGAGTCTCCCGTTCTCAGCAAGGTGCTGCGCACCCTGCGCGAAATATATCCGGCCAAGGTGGAGGAGCTGGTGCTCATCGCGGCGGTCCAGAAGGAACTTGCCGCCAGCATAGAGCAGATAGACGCCGAGCTGATGTTGGGCAAGGCCAAAGGGTTCCTGGACGAGTTCGGGGATACGGACTCGGAGGGCCGCTGGTTCAAGATCACCTCCCGGGGCATAGAGCGCCTGCAGGAGCTGGAGCTGGTGGCCACCACCACCGACCTCGGCAAACTGATGGAGATGGAGCGGCGCCTCGTCGAAACATACGACCGCATCCAGACCGACATGTCCAAGATGCGCTCCGAGCTTGACGAGAGGACGGACAAGATGACCTCCGAGATGGAGGGCATGTCCAAGCGCATCGGCGACCACGACCAGGTGATACGGACGTACTTCATTCGGGTCATCGAGACCTTCGGCGTGTTCGTCGGAATATTCGCCATCGTGGTGGTCATGGTGCTGACCCGCTACGAAGAGGTGGTGGGCGTGAAGGATCCCTGGACCGCGGCGATAATGGTGGTCGGGACCCCAGCAGCGGTGGTGATCGCGACGCTGATAATGCTCTGGGGCATCAAGTACCTGATACTGCTGCCGGAACGGCGGTGATCCGGATTATAAATTCTAATTGAATTATATTAAATAGTAATATAAGGTGACAAGAAAATAAATTCCCAGGTCCGAAGGACAAGGGGATCATTATTATGGGTAAACCACGAACGATAATAGTATCTGTATTGTTGCTGAGCTTCGCGCTGCTGTTGGCCGCCACGGCTCCGTCCGGGACGGCGGCTAGTGGCGTGGAATGGGTGGCGCACGACACCGCGCCCATCGATAGGTTGGTGTACGCTTACGCGCAACTTCCGGACGGACGCATATTCATAGCCGCTGGCGCGGACGTTTCCGATATGGTCTTGGACGACGAGACCTGGATATACGATCCCCAGGCCATGCTCTGGGAGCAGGTCGCCGACTGTCCCTACAGCGTCGAGTCGAGCTGCAGCGTGGCCATGCCCGATGGAAATGTCTACCTGTTCGGGGGAATGGATGGACCGATGCTTGAGAACGCCCTGATCTACGACGTCGCCGACGATACCTGGAGCGAGGGCCCGGCCCTTCCGACCGATCTGTTGATCGCGGAGGCGGTGGCCATGGACGACCACCGCATCCTGATCGCTGGAGGTCTTGCGGGCATGTGGTTCAGCAACTGCACCAAGCAATGCTGGATATTCGACACGGTGGCCGGCGACTTCACCGCCGCGGCCGATATGCCCGTCGACCGATGCTGCGGGATGATGGCCGCGTATGATGGGAAGGCCTACTACTTCGGTGGGATGGACAGCTCGATAATTTCTCATGACGACATATTCGCCTATGACATGGCCACCGACGAATGGTCGACCGTAGGGCAGCTGCCGACCATCCTCCTGAACGCCGCGGTGGCGGCTGGAGAGCATGGCAACATCTATCTGATCGGAGGGGTGGATTTCTTCTCCTGGTATACCACGGGATCGATCAAGGCCTATTCCTTCGACACCTTAACCGGCGAGGTGTCCGAGCTGCCTGACCTTCCATCGCCGGTGCTGAACAACGCCGCCTTCATGCTGGACGACGGCAGGCTGATGTACATGCTGGGTAATAACGGGAGCAACGGGAACCTCGACATCTTCACCCTTCAGACCGGGGAGGCCGACGCCGCGCTCTCCTCTGCCGAGGTGGACCAGGGCGATAGCGTCTGGTTACATATCTGGGTGGAGACGGACCAGGACGTCAGCTCACTGAGTGGTAGCGCCTATCTGACCATGGACAACATCACCTACGGCGAGTGGCACTTCTCCGCCGCCGGCGGCGAGGTCATGGTGGAACTGCCGATCTCGGAGGATTTGCCGGCTGGTGAGTACGCGGTCGTGATCGAGGGGCTGAGCGCCGACGGCTGGTGGCTGGAATGGCACTTCGGTCCGCTGACCCTCACGGTGGCGGACGCTCTTTCCACGCAGGAGCGTCTCGACGGCCTCGAGGCGCAGAACCAGGACCTGATGGACCAGCTGGACGGCCTCGAGGCGCAGAACCAGGCCTTGCAGGACAAGCTCGATGACCTGGAGCAGCAGAACCAGGACCTGATGGACCAGCTGGACGACCTGGGACAGCAGAACCAGGACTTGAAGGAGGACCTGGAAACGGCGAACGCTGACCTAAAGGACGCCGTCGACGCCAAGCTGGACGCCATGATCGGGTACGTCATACTGATCGTGGCCCTGGGCGCGCTGATCGTCGGCGTGGTCATCCTGGTGCGCAAAAAATAGAGTTAAACACCTTCCTTTTTTAATTTTTTCTGGACGCATACTATAATATCGCCGCCGACGAGTATTTTCACAGGTGCCCCGGCGACGGGACCGAGGGGAACGGTGATTTGATGTTCAAGAGGACTTTCGTTATCGTGATAGCCCTGATGATGGGCTTAAGCGTTCTGGCATTCGCTCCGGGGGCGCAGGCCGCGGATTACGGTTGGAACTATGAGGGGGATCTGCCCACGGACCGGTCGAGCTTCCTTAGCGTCGAGCTGCCCGACGGAAAGATATTCGTATCCATGGGATTCGACGTCTCCGGCTCGATGTTCCTCGACGATTCGTGGCTGTTCGACCCGGTGACATTGGATTGGACCGCAAGGGCCGACTCGCCGAAAAGCATGACCTTGGTCAGCGGGGCCTATCTCAACGGCCGGGTGTACGTGTTCGGGGGTTATGTGGACCCCGGCGTTCCATTGGACTCGGTACTGGTATACGACATCGCAACGGACGTCTGGTTCATCAGCCAGGACCTTCCCGCGCCGGCCTATTACATGGCCTGCGTGGCCGTGGACGACCGGAACATACTGGTGGCGGGAGGGGACCAGCAGATCAACTGGGGGATCAGCGATTGCTACCTGTTCAACGTGGACACGGAGATATTCTCCCCTGCGGACGACCTTCCCGAGGGCCGGGCCGCCGGCTGCATGGCCATGGCCGGAGGCACGGCGTACTACTTCGGAGGCTGGGATGGGTCGCACGTCGTCACTAGCGAGGTCTTGTCATACGACGTGGAAGGGGACGAATGGTCAGTGCTGACCGAGATGTACGAACCTCGGACGGGTATGGCTTGTGCCATCTCCGAGAACGGGCTGATCTATCTGATAGGAGGGAGCGGATCGGCGGCCTGGTCCACCGGCGATAACACCGGCGACGTCATGGCCTTCAACCCGGTGGACGGGCAGTTCAGCGGATTCCCTTCGCTGCCGGAAGAGGCGAAGTACG
The DNA here is from genome assembly GCA_041304605.1 of Methanomassiliicoccales archaeon. Classification (GTDB taxonomy): domain Archaea; phylum Thermoplasmatota; class Thermoplasmata; order Methanomassiliicoccales; family UBA472; genus UBA472. The sequence continues at coordinate 5,114 of JBFYNB010000045.1, read as the reverse complement.
GGGCGGTCGCCGCCGTGGGAAGCAAGATGCTCTTCTTCGGAGGGCACGACGGGACGGTATCCCGCTCGGAGATATACTCGCTGGAGAACGTCCGCACCCGGGCCGAGCTGACCGAAACGACGGTCGAACAGGGGGACGACCTGTGGATCAGGGCGTGGGTGGAGACCGAGCTGGAGATCGAATGGGGATTGTACAGCACGTTCTACCTCGTGCAGGAGAACACCAGCTGGGGAAGCGTGGACATGGTGTCGGCCAAAGGCAATGAGGCGTACGTCCGTTTCCAAATACCCGAGGACCTTCCGGCCGGCGAATACGTCATCGAGTGCTACTGGGCCTCGCTAGGAACGGCGTTGGGCGTGATGTGTCCCTTGGAGCCGATGTCCTTCACGGTTGTGGAAGCACCGTCCCTCGACGAGAGACTGGACGGGCTGCAGGAACAGAACGACGACCTGCAGGACCAGATCGACGCTTTGCAGGCGGAGCTGGACGAAGCGAACGCCGAGCTCAAGGAGGCGGTGGACGCCAAGCTGGACGCCATGATCGGTTACGTGATCTTGATACTGGTCATAGTGGTCCTGGTCGTAGCGGTGATATCGCTGGTCCGCAAGAGATGAGATGAAAACCTCTTCCTATCTTTTTTCTTCAATGCTTGAGGAAGCCCGCCTTTTCCATGGCCTGCCGTGCAACGGCGTTGCTAGGACCGTCGCCCCTGGACACGTTGATGGATATTCCGGGACCGAGCGCCTCCGACAATCTTCCGATGCCCTTGTTGGTGAAGCCAGGGCAGAGTATGAACGAGCTGACTCCTTCCGTTCTTACGAGGTCCCCGCACACCTCCTCCGCCTGCTTCTCGTCCCGCACCAGGACGCTGATCAAACGGTAGAGGGGCGTCTCGATCACGCTCCTGTGCTTCGCAGGATCGGCGTCCGGGGTCATGGCCACGAAGGCGGCTACGAAACGGTCATCGGTCATGCTTCGCAATTGCGAATGTGAAGATATCAAAGGTTCTATCGAGCTTTGCCTGGCGAGCTAGGTGTCCTGAGGGTGGCTAGGAGGTCACCAACTGCTTTATAATCCCCCCGTTCCCTTTTTTCATCATCCCGAAAGGGGAGGGGGGTTACATCATCCGCGCTCATCTTGTTCTGCTAGTCACCTTGGCCATGCTTTCGACCGTTATCCTCGTTCCCGCTCCGCTGGAGGCCTCCCCGGCCTGGGAATACCTGGACGGGATGCCGTTCGAGCTGACCAGGTTCTGCTCCGCGCAACTGCCGGACGGCAGGATCTTCGTGGCCATGGGCTCGTCCGGGGGTATAAGCGAAGACACCTGGATCTACGACCCGATGGAGGACGATTGGTTCGAAGGTACATACGCTCCATCGGGGTGGTGGTACTCCTCGGCCGTGGCCATGCCCAACGGTACCGTGTACGTTTTCGGTGGAATGCAGCCGGGCACTCCGGACGCCGAGTACAACGACCAAGTTTTCATTTACGAGACGGCCAAGGACACCTGGAGGACCGGTCCAACGAATCCCCTTCCCACGTACCTTGGAGGAGCGGCGGCCTTGGACGATAAACGGATACTGGTTATGGGAGGGTACTTTGAGGGCACCAGGAGCGAGTGCTACATCTTCGACACCGAAACGGAAAGGTTCTCCGAGGCGGCCGAGATGCCCATTCCCTTAGCTGCCGGTTCCGTGGTGGTCAGCAACGGCAGCGTATTTTACATCGGGGGACTTTTCGATCCGCCCCTGAACGTCGAAGAGGTCTATCGTTACGATATTGCGATGGGAAAGTGGAGCCTGCATGGGACCATGGCGGAAGCATGCTCCTTCGAGAAGGCCGCCGTAGGGGCGGACGGGATGGTCTATCTGCAGGGAGGGTCGCAGGGGATCATATACAACGAGAACCCGCCGGCGAGGGCTCGGGCGCTTGACCTTGGCGACATGTCCCTGCACGAGCTGCCGTTGCCACCGGAGAAAGGGGCGCACGGCGGCCTGATGATCAGCGAAGGCCGCCTGATAATGTTCGGCGGTTCCGGCGATGACATGGTGATCAACCAGGAGGTCCTTTCCCTGCCCCTGTACGAAAGCTCGGCCGAGATCGGCGCCATCAGTGCCGGTCCCGGAACGTCGGTCCGGGTGAACGTCTCGGCCGAACTGTTCTTCGTGGGCGATCTTTCGATCACGGCCACCGCTCATCTGATGAAAGGCGGAGTGAGCTACGGAAGCTGTCATCTATCGACACCATCGGGAGGTTTCGCCACAGCGCTCCTGGAAATACCGGAGGACGCTGCGCCAGGGATGTACGAGGTGGTGATAACCGAGGCGCATCTTGGGGTTGGAGTGGAATGTGTCATGCAGTTCGAGCCGATGGACCTGACTGTGACGGAGGCGCCGTCTCCGACCGATCGCATAGGGGAGCTGGAGGACCAGTTGGACGATCTCAGGGAGCAGCTGGACGGCAAGATGGACGCCTGGGTGGGTTACGTCATACTGGCTGTCGTGATTGTGGCCCTGCTCATACTGGTCCTGCAGATGCTGCGCCGAAAGTGAACCTAAACCCCTTCCCTCTTTTTCACATCTTTTTATAACCCCACCGACGCCTATTTTCCACATTCCACTCTCGGAGGAAGGATGATGCAGACGTTCTCTCGTTCAATCAAAGCAGCGATAGCGGTCGTCGTGGTCATGACGCTCCTGCTATCCGTGGCACCGGTATCGGCGGAGGAAACCTGGGAAAGCAAGGATGATATGCCATTCCAGACCTTCGGCTTCTCCACGGCTCAGTTGCCTGACGGGCGCGTTTTCTTCAACGGGGGGATGAAGGAGGGCAACGTCGGTCCGTCGGACGAAACGTGGCTGTACGATTCAGAGACGGACGAATGGGAAGCGGGGGCGCCCTCGCCGGTGGCGACGTATTCCTCATCCGCGGTGTACATGCCCGATGGCCGCGTCTACGTGTTCTGCGGCATGGACCAGTACGACCATTGGGACCACGGGGTGATGGTGTACGATATCGAGGGGGACAGCTGGGAGCAGCTGTCGGGGGTCCTGAACCTGGGGTACTTCCGGGAGGCGGTGGCGCTCGATTCCCAGAGGATATTGCTCGTCGGGGGGTTCGTGGCGGCGGTATTCATTCCCGTGAACGACTGCATGATCTATGACATTGTGTTCCGAACCTTCACGGATGCCGAGGCGCTGCCCTACGCTGTCGCCTTCGGCTCCATGGTTAGGACCGAGGATTCCGCCTACTATCTCGGCGGGGTCGATCCCTATGAGGACGTTCTCTATCAAAACATCCTAAGGTACGAAATCGCCACTGGTCAATGGTCCTTGCATGCCAAGATGAACGAGCCCCGCTACATGGACAGCGAGGTGCTGGGAGGCGACGGTCTCGTCTATCTGTACGGTCAAGCGATCAGCGCGGTATACGTTCCGTCCGTGAGGGCCGTGGACCTGCGGGACGGGTCGTTCAAGGAATGCCCGGTGCCGAACAAGAACCGTGGTGGTGGCATAGCGGCGACCGATGACGGCCGGGTGATCATCTTCGGCGGGGAGTACGAGAACGCGGTGAGCCAGGAGGTGCTCTCCCTGAGGCTGTTCGAGAAGGAGGCCTGGCTGGGAACGACCGAAGCGGGACCGGGGGACTCCGTGCGCATATACGCCGAGTTGAACGCCGTAGCGGCCGGTCCAGAAGGTATGACCGCCACGGCGTATCTGGTGAAGGATGGCGTAACTTACGGAACGTACGAGCTGGTGGGAATGGGCAACGGAACGGCCAGCGCCCTGATGACCCTGCCGGAGGACCTGGAGGCCGGGGAGTACGAAGTGCACATCACGAACGTGGACCTTGGGGTGGGCGTTCCGGGGATGCTGGAGTTCGCACCGTTGATGATAACGGTCACGGACGCTCCCTCTCCCGATGAACGAATTGGGGAGCTGCAGGACCAGCTGAACGAGACGCAGGGCGAGCTGGCCGACCTCAAGGATTCGCTGGACGGCAAGATGGACGCCTGGGTCGGCTACGCCCTGGTAATACTGGCGGTCGCCATACTTGCCGTTTCCGTGCTGGCGGTGATGCGCAGGAAGTAACAAACCATTTCCGTTCCCTTTTTTCCTAAAAGTGAGATTAATAATACGCAACATATTCTATCAATAAAGGTCCGCGAGGCGGGCGAAGGTGGAAGAGGTCAGGTCATGTCCCATAAGCTGCTGGTTCTGTTGTTGTCGTTGCTTATCGGAATGGGAACGCTCATTGCGGTACCCGGGGCGCAGGCGACCACGGCGGATTGGATGCTGGAGGGGCAGATGCCCTTCGGTCTCTCCGAGTTCGTCAGCGCGGAGCTTCCCGACGGACGAATATTCGTGGCCCTGGGTTACGACCCCGTCAGCGCGGAGTTCTCGAACCGCGCCTATATATTCGATCCGTACGGGATGACCTGGACCGGGTTGGCCAACGCCCCGGTGGCGCGCGCCGGGGCCGCCTGCGCCTACCTTGACGGCATGATCTTCGTCTTCGGAGGCCGTTCATCGGAAAATCAGTACGAGTGGAAGGTGGACATCTACGACGTGGCCCGGGACCTCTGGTCGGTCGGTCCGTCCATGCCCGCGGACGGGATGAACATCCAGTGTGCGGTCATCGGCGAGCACCAGATACTGGTGGTCGGGCTGGGTAGCGACTACAACCAGTGCTACTCCTTCGACACCGACAGCAGGGACTTCACTGTCCGGGACGATATCCCGGGAGGAGGGCGGCGGGGGGCGGCTATGGTCCGTGACGGTGAGGGGCTGCTGCTGTTCGGGGGCTTCGACCGTTGGGAAACGGTGTACCGGGAGGTGTTCAGTTACGACATACCGGGGAACGACTGGTCCTACGTGGGCCAGATGCCTACCTTTCTGGCCGGGCACACCGCGGTGATGGGCAGTGACGGGCTGGTTTATCTCTTGGGGGGAAGCTTCTTGGCCGATCGCAACGGGATGAACCTCGAGGAGAGCTCCTTGGCCTACGACACCATCGGCGGGAGTTTCTTGTGGCTTCCAGAACTGGTGGAACCTTTCCGCTACGGGGCGGCCTGCGAGCTGGAGGACGGAAGGATCTTGATGTGGGGAGGGAAC
>JBFYNB010000044.1:0-13587 GCA_041304605.1 Methanomassiliicoccales archaeon | reverse complement strand
TACGGTTTCAACGCCCACGCCGCCAATATGCTCGCCGCTTTCTACATCGCCACCGGGCAGGACGCCGCGCAGGTGGTCGAGGGCAGCATGGCCAGCACCACCTGCGAAATATGCGAGGAAGGCGTTTACCTCTCTGTTCGCCTTCCGTGCATCGAGGTCGGCACGGTCGGCGGAGGCACCAGACTGCCTTGTCAAAGCGAAGCGCTCTCCATGATGGATTGCCTCGGGGCGGGAAAAGCGAAAAAACTGGCGGAGATCGCTGGCGCCCTGGTTCTGGCCGGAGAGCTTTCTACGTTAGCGGCCCAATCCGCGGGCGAGCTGGGCAAAGCCCACAAGGCGCTGGGAAGGTAATGGAACGGCCGTTGATCTAAATTAAAAACCCTCATATACCTTCTACCCTATGGTCCGGACGCAATGCCAGTCATCAACTTCAACCTGGAGGACTTGAAGTCCCTGATGGGTACCAAGATGGAGGACCGCGAGGTCCTGGACCGCATTCCGATGATCGGGGCGGACTTCCACGATTTCGACCCGGTGACCAAGGAGGCCTCCATCGAGTTCTTCCCCAACCGGCCGGACCTCTACTCGGTCGAAGGACTGGCGAGGGCGTTGCGCTCCTTCTTCGACATCGAACTGGGCATGCGCACTTACGATATATCCGCCTCGGACATCGTCATGAAGGTCGAGCCGTCCGTCAAGAACGTCCGTCCTTACGTGGTCGGAGCAGCGATCAGAGGCGTGGAACTGGACGACAAGGGCATCCGCTCCCTCATGGAACTGCAGGAGAAGCTGCACCTCACGGTCGGACGGAAACGAGCCAAGGTGGCCATCGGCGTCCACGACCTGGACAAGGTGCACCCCCCGTTCGTGTACAAGGCCGTCGCTCCCGATTCCATATCCTTCGTTCCGCTGGCCAAGGAAGAGATGATGACATTGGCCGAGGTGCTGGAGAAGCACGAGAAGGGCAAGGACTACAAGCAGCTCCTGGATGGTAAGGAGCTGTACCCGGTGATATTGGACGCCAATAACGATGTGCTTTCGTTCCCGCCGATCATCAACGGACGATTGACCACGGTCACCACCGAGACCAAGAACCTCTTCATCGACGTCACCGGCACCGACCAGAACACCATCAACGGCGTGCTGAACATCGTGTGTAGCTCCATAGCCGAGAGGGGCGGCGTTATTGAAACGATAACCTTGCGCGGCGAGGAGAAGGGCATGACCCCCAACCTGCGCCCCAAGCAGTGGCTTTTGGACGTAGATAAGACCAACTCCGCCCTGGGTCTGGAGCTTGAACCGTTGGCTATGTGCCAATGTTTGACCAGGATGGGCTATTCCGCCGAGCCGAAGGGACGTAAAGTTAAGGTTTCCTCGTCCCCGGTGCGCATGGACCTCATACATCAAGCGGACGTGGTGGAGGACGTGGCCATCGGCTATGGCTACGAGAACTTCGGCAATTCCAAGCCCGTCTCGCGCACCATCGGTGGCGAACGCCGCATGGAAAGGGTCGCGGACCTCGTGCGCCAGATGATGGTCGGCTACGGCCACTGGGAGGTCACCACTCTCACCCTCTCCTCCATGGACGAGCAGTTCTCCAAGGTTCCCTTCCCGGAGGTGCAGGCGGTGGAGGTCTTAAATCCGGTAAGCGAGGACCACAACTGCCTTCGCGTTCATCTGATACCTTCGCTGCTGACGGTTCTTCGCAGGAGCAAGCACCGCGATCTGCCGCAGCGCATCTTCGAGGTGGGCGACGTGGTGGTCGACGCCAAGCGCCGGAAGCATCTGGCGGTCATGTCCATCCACTCCAAGGCCGGCTTCACCGAGATGAAGTCGCTGGCCGAGGGCGTCCTGAAGGAGCTGGGCGTGCAATGCTCCCTGCTGCCCGGAGATATGGGCATGTTCATTCCCGGGCGTTGCGCCATGGTCAAGGTGAACGGCCGCACGGTCGGCCACTTCGGTGAGCTGCATCCGCAGGTCATAACCGCCTACGAACTGGGTCATCCGGTCATAGCCTTCGAGCTGGACCTGCAGGACCTCATGTCTGGGCGCGGGGAAAAAATCGTTTAAACATGCCGAGGTAGCTAAGCCTGGATCACGGCGCCGGCCTTGAAAGCCGGTGGTACCTAGTACCCCGGGAGTTCGAATCTCCCCCTCGGCGCTTCTTCTTTCAATTAGAATTAAAAAAGATGGTTCGGCGAGATCTCTCAGAGATCCCCGCCGGATCCTGATCACTACTTGCCCTTGGATCCCTTCTTGCCGGAACCGATGGCTTCCCCTCCGGCCGCGGACGAGGGCTTAGAGCTGCGGTGGTCCGATCTGTTGTTGTTCGCCGGTTCGCTTACGGCCTTCTTTTTCTTCTTCATGTCGCTCATAATAATCCAGATACGATGGATAAGTGAGAGTTTAAAGCTAAGCCAACCGGTGAAAAAGGCGTTGGTGGCCATCCGGTGTCCGCGCCACCTAGGCCTTGGCGCTTTCAGGCCGGGCCCTGGTGCGCAGCCACAGGGGTATCATGGCCAGGGCGGTGAGCAGTCCGAACGAGGCCAGTATGCCCCACATGATCCACCCGTTGTCGTACGTGTCGTAAAGTATTCCACCAATGAAGGTGGAACCGAACCAGCCGAATGAGGAGACCACTCCGAAAACGCCCAGGTACTTGCCGCGGGAATCGTCCGGCGCCAAAAGCACCGTCAGGGCGTTGGACACCGGCACCACGATGATCTCCCCCATGGTGATTATTATCATCGACAGCGCCAGCCAATACCCGTCCGTGACCGCGGCCACCAGCAGGTATCCTATGGCATAGACGATCGAACCGGCCAGCATTCCCATGTACGGATTGCGTTCAGTAAGCCACCGGCTGATGGGCATCTGCATCAGGACCACCATGATGCCGTTCAATCCGAAGACCAGGCCTATGGTGGCGGTGTCTATGCCTACGCGTTCGTTAGCGTAAACGGTGTAGGTTGAGCCGAACTGCCCGGACATTATGAAGAGCGGCAAGGTGAACAGGCAGAACAGCAGGAACACCGGCTTCAGATTACCCAGGCCTTTCAGCCCTGGCTCCTTCTTCTCCCTCGGAACAGGAACGTAGGACTCGGTGAGCATCAGCGCCACTATCAGCGCCGCGACGAACGATATTATGGCCGAGATGGTGAAGGTCAGCGGGAAGGACACCAGGATAAGCGCCCCGCCCACGATGGGACCGACGGCGAACCCGACGTTCCAGGAGACCCTCAGCAGCCCATACGCCTCCATGCGCTTGGACGGTTCGGTGATGTCCGCGACCATGGCATTGTTCGCCGGCTGGAACACCCCGCCGAAGAAGTAGCTGAGGGTGAGCACGATGGCTATGGTCACGAAATCCGGTCGATAGGTGACCATGATGGCCAGCACAACGAACGTAAGGCAGCGCAGGAGCATGGAAACTATCATCACGCCCCTTCGCCCGTAACGGTCGGCCAGCAGTCCGCCGACCATGTTGCCGCCGGCGCCTATCACTCCGGCGATGGTGAGCACCAGGCCGCCCATGGCCATGGAGACGCCGAGGTCCTGCTTCAGGAAGAGCAGGATGTAGGGGCTGATCAGGCTGTAGCCGACGCCGTCGATCAGCATCGACCAGAAGAGGACCCACATCCTCCGATCGAATCCCCTGTAGCCTAGAGCCATGTCGTTTCACCTTCCCGCTGCGCCTGAACCATTCCAAAAGAGGTCCTTGTGACTTCTAAGATCGGTTCTTGATATGTCCAGTTCAGACCAGCGGTCTCCCTTCCTTGATGATCAGTTCGTCGTCCACATAGACGTCCGGCCTCAGGACCAGGCAGTCCAGGTGGATGAGGGCGTGGGCGTCGTTCTCCAGGTTCATCCCTATGGCGAAGTGAACCGTGCCCCCGACCTTCTCGTCCTCCAGGGTGTTGCAGGACATCCTGGCCTTGGGGTTCAGTCCGATCCCCAGCTCACCGAGGTGTCTGGTGTTCCGTTCCTCGTCCTTCTTCCCCTGTTCTCTGGCCATTGCCGCCGAGCGGTCTAGCAGAGCGTCCAGCTTGCGGGCGGTCTCTCCGCCGTTGATCTCGACGGCGAAACCCTTCTCGAACCTGACCCGGACGGGTACGTCGGGCATCTCGGCATGAACGTCCAGGTCGACCGTGCCGTCAAAAACGATAACGCCTTCGGCGGTGCCGTTGGCGGGTGAAACGTAAACCTCACCTGTAGGTAGGTTACCGCCCTTTCCTGGCAATGTAAAGTCACCGTCATCGTAATGGCCTTGGCGGCCTTCGATCCCGAATCGAAGATCGGTTCCCGCCGGGGAGGTGACCCTTATGGTCTTGCCGGCGTCAATGCGCTGCTTGAGGGCCTTGGCGTTGCTCCTAAGCGATGTGTAATCGATCGGCACGCCTCTCTCGAATATCTCCCGAGTGCAGTTGGGAGACCAGAAGGAACGGCTGCGCTTATCTCCGTCCAGGACCTTGTGGTAGAGGTGGGTGTACTTCTGCCCGTCGCGACCAACGTATCCGATGCGCATTCCGTACGGATCCTTACCGATGCGACCTCGGCCGATGCTTATGATGACCTCCGGCTCCCCCTTGATGGCGTCGAGCACAGCCGGGTCGGCATAGGTGAAGTTGTCCTTGTCCTGCTGAACGACCATGACCGGTACGGCCTTCAGCTCCGCCGCTTGTCTGAAGAGCTCCTGACATATCTCCTGAACGTCCCCTCCCAGGTTGGTGATGATCAGGACGCGCTCGCCTTCCTTTACGGCGAGGCAGTCCGTGAGCGCAATCCTCGCCGCTCTCCGAAGCTCTTCATCGTTGGCCATGGGTTCTTGAGCTGAAGGCGAATATATATTCGTTTTCGAGATGAAAGGTTCATTATCTTCAGAACCGAGGTCCTAGAACGTTAAGCGATCCCAGGGCAATCGATATATTGACCTAGGTTCTAGAATTCCACAGGTGCGACATCATGGCTACCATAGTCCATTTTGACCTCCCGGCGGAGGACCTGGAAAGGGCCGCTTCCTTTTATGAGAAGCTGTTCGGCTGGAAGTTCGAGCGCATGCCCGGTCCTTTCGAGTATTTCGGAATAGCGACCGTCGACGAGCAAGGCAAGCCATCCCTGGGCGGGGGCATGGGTAGGAAGAACGAATGGGACACCGGCATCACCAACTACATAGGCGTGGCGTCGGTGGAGGAGAGCTTGAAAAAGCTCGTGGATCTGGGCGGGAAGGTCATCCAGCCCAAGATGGAGGTGGGTGAGTTCGGTTTATTGGCGGTGTGCCTAGACACGGAAGGCAATAAGTTCGGCATCTGGGAGAACAAGAATTATCCGCCCAAGCGATAAATTCCGGGTTAATTATTTAACATCCCAGAATCAATATGGTACCGCTGGCAGAGCAGGATGGGAGCTCGATGTGCAACTGTCGATGTCCGGGGGTGCGGCGGAAATGAGCGACTGCCCCCGCCTCGGGCCGGATGGCAAGTGCAACGGCCTTTACTACGGCTTCGCCTGCATCAAGGACAAGTGCAGGATGGAGGACCGGGAGGCGTCCTGCCCATACTGCATCGGCGGCGACTATTGCCTGAAGTACGGGCGCTTCGGATGCGTCGGTCCGAGTAACTGCGCCACCAAGGAAGATTACCTTACTTACATCCGCAAGGCCAGGGACCGGGCGCTCATCTAGAGGTATAGTTCCTTTCTGATCCGGGGGACCATGGCCGCCAGAACGGCCTGTTCCGTCAACGATTTTCGATCGAGAACGCCGTTGGTCAGAATGCCGATCGCTCCTTTCCCAGAACCCTGGTCGCCCTCCTCGAAGAGCTGGGCGCAGGCGTCGCCGACGGTCATTCCCTTCCGCACCAGATCCGCCACGGCCGGGGGATAGCGGAATCCCATGCCCTGGCCCCGGGTGGTCCAGCCGGTTCCGTCCACGATGGCGCAGTGCTGCACGTCGTACAGTCCGTCGGCCCGTTCCAGGACGCCGGCCTCGATGCCGATGCCCAGGTCGCCTTTGCCTACGCTTTCCCTGGCCCTGGCCTCCGCCCCCAGCTCGGCCTCCGCGCCCCAGGGCTGCTCCCCCACCGTCCTGGGTACGGCCACGGCGTTCACCGCGAGCTTCGGATGGAACCTCTGAAGCACCTCGCGCACGGCCGCCACTTTCACCGGGTTCTCCGAACCGACGTTCACCACGAGCGGCCTGAGCAATCGCCCTTCCGCGTCCATCTCCCCATCCAGCACGCGGGTGGAGCTTATCGGCCGGTAATCATCGGCCAGCACGTAGGGCACCACGACGATCCGCACCGGCCGCAGGCCGTTGCGCAGCCGCATGTCGTTGATCTTCGGTCCCAAAGGATGGGTCTCCTGAGACACCACAAGGACGTCCAGTTCAGGATCGGACGGGGCGGTCCCCTCCTTGACGTTCAGGGGGACGATGGTGAACCGGGCGTTCATCAGGTCCAGGAACCCGCGCAATGCTCTCTCCCGTTCCGCGTACGGCAGCACCACGGTCTTGTGCCTTCGACAGTAGTCATCGCTCATCAGGCCGACGGTTAGAACGTCACCGTTGGCCATTGCCGTCTCCAGAAGCCTGCGGTGGCCCCTGTGAAGAACGTTGAACGTGCCGCCCACGCCGACCTTCATCACAGCACCGTCAGCACCAGGGCGCCGATCATTATCACGACGCTGATGACGTAAAGGGTGAGGAGCTGCCGCTTCTTCTTGCGCAATGCCTCCTCGCTGCCCTTCTCGCAATCCTCGGAGCAATACTTGTCATCGCCCACGAAGGCCTTGCCGCAGGACCTGCAATGTCGGTGCTGGGCGATCTTCTGGTTCATGGTTATCGGACCTTTGAAGGGGAATATAAAGATTCGGTCATGGCGAGCGGCGGTCCAGCTCGTTGTTCACGATGGTGATGCAGTGGTCGGCGTGATACGAAATGGGGCCGAGCTTCACGACCTTTGGCTTGTATTGCAGCAGCAGGCCTTCCTCGTCCGGGGTGAGGTCCATGTGGTCGCTCAGGACGAAGGTCACGTTCTCCGGAAGCTCCGTATCACGAATGTCAGCGCCATCCTCCTTGAGGTACACGATCTCCGTTCCCTCCCCTAATAGTCCTAGCACGTCCTGATAGGTCCTGGTGCTGACGTAGATACCAGGGGTGCTTCTTTCTTCGGACCCGGCGTCCCTCATGAGCGCGTTCCTGATCAGCGCGCCAGTGCTCCTCTCGTCCGGGTTCAGGTAGCGCAGCTCGCTTCCGACCAGCCTTATCGTGCGCACCGGTCCGGGCGGTCCCTGAAGGATCAGCACCACCTCCACGTCCTTGCGCAGGTCGTGGCTCAGGAAGAAGGCGGAGTTGATGCATCTCAGCAGAACGTCCAATCGGCCCGCTCCCCCGGCCAGGTCGTCCAGTTTGAAATCGGCGGCGGTGGCGGCCTTGTGCCCGATGACTATGAAGCGCCTCATTGCAGCCCCTCGAGACCGCCGCTCTGCATCTGCTTCATGAGCTGCTTGCGCAGCTTGCGGTTGCCCATGAAGCCGCGCACGGCCTTCTTGGAGGTGTTGTACTGCTGCAGCAGTTCACGGACATGCTTGGCGTCCATGCCCGAGCCTCGCGCGATGCGCATGACCCGGGAGGACTTGATGAGCTTGGGGTTCTCCATCTCCTCGTCGGTCATGGAGTCCATGATGATGCGGAAGCGGCGCAGGCGCTCCTGCGTCTCCTCGATGTTGATCTTGTCCTGCAGGCCGCCCCCCATGCCCGGAAGCATGCTCATGAGCTTCTTCAGCGGGCCCATGCTGGTCAGCATCTCCATCTGCTCGTACATCTCCTTCAAAGAGAACCGCCCGGACATGATCTTCTTGGTGGTCTCCATGGCCTGCTCCTCGGTGATGGATTCCTTGGCCGTCTCCATCAGCGACTGCAGGTCTCCCATTCCCAACAACCGGGATATGAAGCGGGAGGGTATGAACGGGTCCAGGTCCTCCAAATGCTCCCCGACGCCAATGAACACGATGGGCGCCTTGGTACGCGAGACCGCGGATAGTGCACCGCCGCCCTTGGCCGTGCCGTCCATCTTGGTGAGTATGACGGAGGTGACGCCCACAGCGTCGTGGAAGGCCTGCGCCTGCGGCCCGGCCTGCTGGCCGACGCTGGCGTCCAGCACCAATATCCTTTCCGAGGGATTGGCGATCTTGGACACCGCCTTGATCTCGTCGATCAGGTCGCCTTCCAGGGCGTGCCGCCCGGAGGTATCGATTATGACCACGTCGAAGTTGCTGAACTCCCTCATGCCGGTCTCGACGATCTTGACCGCGGACGCTTCACCAGGCGAACCGTAGACCTGAACGCCCACCTTGTCGCCTATCTGCTTCAGCTGGTCATAAGCGGCCGGTCGGTGCACGTCCGCGGCGATGAGCCCGACCTTAAGGCCCTTCTTGTGAAAGTAACGACCGAGCTTGCCGGCGCTGGTGGTCTTGCCTTGTCCGTAAAGGCCGACCATCATGATGACCTGCTTGCCCAGCGGCAACGTCCGCTGCTCGCCCAGGATCTTCACCAGCTCGTCAAAGATGATCTTGATGACGTGCTCCCTACCGGACTTGCCGGCGGGGGGCTTCTCGGAGAGCGCCCGGCGCTCCACCTCCTTGGTTATCTCCAGGACCATCTTCACGTTGACATCGGCCTGCAGGAGCGCCCTCTGAATGTCCTTGGACACCTCCTTGATCAGCTTCTCGTCCACGCTGCTGGAGTTGGCGACCTTCTTCAGGACGTCCCTCAGTGATTGGCCCAATCCTTCCAATACCATCTTAAGACCTTCATTGACAATTGAACCGGGTTAGATAACCTTTGCTACAAGTAGGGTAATAAAAAGGGGTTTGGGAAGGACCAGTCCTGTCAGAAGGGATGGGATGCACTCTGAAAACCAGCCCAGACCTTCCCGAACACTACTATCTTTTCGACGATATATATAGGTTTCCATTTTTCTAAAAAACAGAGAAAAAACCGGCCGCGGCAGGCAGCCAGTCATGTAAAGAATATGTTGTGTTAAGGGGTTTACAGATAGCCGGACTTCTGCAGTACCATGAGGTCCTCGGTGCTGAGCTTCTCTCCGCGCTTGAACTTGTCGAAGATCTCCTCAGATTCCTTCATGGCTACGCTCTCGTCCTTCTTCTTGCGGGCCTTGCGGGCCTTCTGCCTCAGACCGGTGATGATCTTGTCGTAGTCGTGCACCTGCCTGATGTTATCGATATGCCGGCGGTGCTCCTCATCGGCCTTGCCCTTGGTCTCGATGAACTTCTCCTGAGACTCGTCCGCCTCTTTCCTGAGCTTGTCCGCCTCCTCATAGATCTTTATCATGGAGTCGTGCTCGTTCTGGGCGGATTCGGCCAGTTCGCTCACCAGCCTGTGCTGCTCCTCGGCCTTGTCCTTGGCCTCGCGCAGCAGTGTGATAGCCTGGCGAACCTCGTCGTTGGCTTCCAGGGACTTCTCCCTCTCCCTGATCTGGATCTGGAGGGCCTTCATCTGCTCCACCAAGGCCTTCTCCTTGTCCCTCTTCAGGTCTCCGGAGGTCATATGGATGAACTCGAGCTGCTTAAGGTCCTTCTTCAGCTTGGCGACGGACGGTCCGTCCTGCGGGACGTTGTCCTTCTTCAGAGCCATGACCTTCTTGTTGAGCTCGCTGACCTGTTCATTGAACTTGTCGCGGGCGTCCTTGGCGGCTCGCACCTGTTCGTTCATCTTGTCGCGGTTCTCGCGGTGCTTGGCAGCACTGTCCACCAGCTCACGGACCTTGGCGTTGAGTTCGTCTCTCTTCTGAACCCATTCCTTGGTCTTGTCGTTCAGTTCATCCCTGAGCCGGCGGTGCTTCTCCGCCTCGTTGTTGTTAAATTGACGCTTCTGGTCGAGGTCCTCCAAGAGTTCTGTCATAAACGTTCACGCTCAAATGTTAAATTAAATAAGACTCAAGCCTGGAACTAGGCATAAGAGATACTGTTTATAACTTTTTCGATAATGCGGTTAATCCATCCAGCATCGAAATAGGCTCATCTTCCATCGGCACCCTTTTGGTCGGCGTCGAGGTCAACGTCCTGCCAATCGTTGTTCGGCGCCTCGTCCAGCATGGTGAAACGGACCTTCAAACGACCGTTCTCGTACTGCAATGCCGCCGTTCTCACCCTGGACTGATAGAAGCAGACGCGCTTTCCCTGCCTAGATAATCGCCGCTCAGTGCAACGGATCAGGTCGGCGACCTCCAGGTCCCGTATGCGCCGATAACATGCGGCGATCGGTATCCCGAACTGCTCGGAGATCTGCTGGGCGCTGCGGGGCGAACGTACCGTGGCCATCAGGATCTTGACCGCGTATTCGTCCGTCAGCAGCCGGGATTTGCCCAGGAGGTCTTCCTTACCCATCCGGGCACTTACAATGCGTTACACAGATAAAAATTGTTGCGGGCTTCAATCGGGGACCCGGAGCATCTCCCTGCTGCCGTGGTCCCGCCATTCCACCTCTACCTCGAAACGCCCTTCCCGGAAGGTCAAACGGGCCACGTCCACCTGGCACATGTAGTACTTGCACTTCTTGCCGCTCGGCGACACGTCGGTCCTTAAGCATTTGACGAGGCCGGAGGCCTCCAGGGCGGTCACGCGACGATAGGCGACGGCGATCGGTATTCCAGACAAATAACAGATCTCCTGAACGGAACGGGGCTGGGAGAACGTCAAACTGAGGATCCGGCCGGAGTACTCGTCCGCCAAAAGCCTAGACAGGTTCAGGGCGCCTTTGGCCATGCAATGGGCACGTCCCGGCGGTAATATAATCCTCCTTTCCCGGATATCAGGGCTGATAACGTCAGAGCATCGGCTTCCATCGCGGGACGCCCTCCGTCACATCAAGGCAATAGCATATCGTGGTCGGTTTTATTCCCCGCAGCAGCACCGAGCCGTTCAGGTTCTCCAATCGGAAGTGCAAACGCGCCTGGTGGCTCAACGTTTCCAGTCCGGCCGATCCGTCCGTTGCTTCCAATATCACCATGTGCCCGCCGCGGCGCATCAGGTCAACGTGCTGCATCAGCTTCGGGATGACCTTTCCGTACACCGATTCGAGCGCATCGAGGCCCAACAACGATAGGTAAGGTTCCTTGGAGTCCTTGAGCAGGTACTTCAGGGAGTCCCAGCGCAGATCGTTGGCCAGGTCTGCCCCCTCCATCTTTTTTACGAAAGGCCGGGTTATGTCCGCCTCGCTGGCGTCCAGCACGTGCAGCGTTTCCAGGGGCGCCTCCGGCATCCTCTCCTGCAACGACCCGAAGTCAAGGGTCCGCTGCGGATACCAGAGCACGCCGCGGCCTTGCCGCAGGTGCTCCCCGACCAAGGCCGTTTCCAGGCTCTCCAGGAGCTCCATCGGCAGTCCCGCCCCGATCTCAACGAGAGTTAGTGATCCGAGCGGCGCCCCGCCGAAAAGAAGGTCCAGCTCCGACCAGCCGAACGAGCCGCGTCCAGCCGGCAGTTCCTGTTCGTTTCGAGCGAATCGCACGTCACGCAGGTCCAGGTCGCGGTCCACCACGGTCACCCGTCCGCCTTCCAAAGTGAAGAGGTACCTCCAGTTCCTGATGGACGACCCGCGCAGCTTCTCGATGTCGATCGTCCGCACCCGGTTGCTGCCGTGTACGGAGTTGCGAAGGACGACGATGCCATCGCCAAGGTAGTCCAGGTGGCTGCGTTCGGCCGTCTCCATGACGAACACCACGTTCGTGCCGGCCTTCTCGACCAGGTCCTTCTGCAGGGCGTTCATTATGCGGTAGGCGGGTATTCCATAATTTTCCGCGAGCGCCTCCACGGAATCAAGGACCACCAGGGTTTTCTTGGGCAGATTGCTCTCCGCGATGTCGTAGGCCATCTCCAGCTCGGGGAGCATGGAGCCGACCTCCACGGTCACGGAGCCGTCCGGGTTCATGGACGGACCCTCGTCCTCCTCCATTCCCAGCTCGCCGGCCTCGATCTGTCCCTCCAATCGGTTCAGCTCCCGGCGTTCCACATGCAGTTCCACATCGTCCAGGTCCTTCCGTTTGGACCCGTCGCTGCTCCAGGACCGCCTCAGGAAGGCCATGCCCGCTCTCATCAGCTGGTTCTTCTCAACGCGTTCCTTCAACCAGGGGAATTGGTGATAGAGCGCGACGTCTGATACCCGAGATGAAAGATAATATTCAGGCTGCTGGTCGGAGAGGCCTTCTATGAGCTGCAAGGCCATAGTGGTCTTTCCGGTGCCTGCGTCTCCCTTGATCAGAAGCGAATGGCCACCCGGCGATAGCAGGAAGTCGATGATCTCCCGGGGCAGTGCCCCCGCGGTTGTCGAGCTCACGTCACACCTGGCGAATATATCCGAATGGGACATATTAATGATAATCCCCCAATTATCAAAATAGCCCCAATTCCGCCGATAGTAAGCTTATATGTCAAGAGCTTCATCACAGAATCCTATTCGCGAACGGTGCGTTCAATGCTGATCTGTCCATTAGACTTCCGTTACGGGCGCAAGGAGATGAAGGCGATATTCTCCGAGGACCACAGGATCGACCTCCAGCTGAAGGTCGAGGCGGCTCTCGCCCGTGCTCACGCCAAGGCCGGCAACATCCCACGCTCGGCCGCCAGGGAGATCACCTGCGCCGCTTCCATTGACATAGTCACCAGGGAGAGGGTGTACGAGATCGAGGCGGAGACCAAGCACGACGTGATGGCCGTCGTGAAAGCACTGTCGGAAAAGTGCGGGACCGCCGGCAACTACGTTCATCTCGGGGCAACATCCAACGACATCATCGATACGACGACCGCCCTGCAGATGAAGGCCGCCCTGGACATCGTGGAAACGGACCTTCTCGCCCTTCTGTCCACACTGGCCGATCTGGCCGAGAAGCACCGCTCCACCATGTGCATGGGGCGCACGCACGGACAGAACGCCATCCCTACCACCTACGGGTTCAAGGTGGCCGGTTACGTGTCAGAGGTGACAAGGCACATCGAGCGCGTACGGGAATCACGAAAGCGCATATGCGTCGGGAAGCTTTCCGGGGCGATCGGAACGGCCGCCGCGCTAGGACCGAAGGCCAGGGAGGTCCAGTCTCTAATGATGAAGGACCTTGGCCTGGGTTACGAGGAGGCGGCCACGCAGGTCGTTTGCCGCGATCGCTACACGGAGCTGGTGTGCCTCATGGCCAACATCTGCACGTCCTGCGAGAGGTACGCCACGGAGATACGCAACTTGCAGCGCTCGGAGATCGCTGAAGTTGCGGAATCCTTCGACGCCAAGAAGCAGGTCGGCAGCTCCACCATGGCCCAGAAGAGGAATCCGATTACCTCGGAGAACATCTGCGGTCTCAGTCGTGTCGTGCGCGGTTTCGTCACGCCCACGTTCGAGAACATGCTCCTCTGGCACGAGAGGGACCTCAGCAATTCTTCAGCGGAGCGCTTCACCCTGCCGCACGTCATGATACTCACGGACGATATCCTGAACAAGATGGAGACGGTCTTCGGCGGGATATCGGTCAACAAGGACAACATGATGCGCAACATCAAGGCCGCCAAGGGAATGATCATGGCCGAGCC
>JBFYNB010000043.1:0-13909 GCA_041304605.1 Methanomassiliicoccales archaeon | reverse complement strand
AACGAAGGACCGTTAAACGGCGGGGGTAACTATGACCCTCTTAAGGTAGCGTAATACCTTGTCGCTTAATTGGCGACTTGCATGAAGGCCCAACGAGAGTTCTACTGTCCCCGCATCGAAGCCGGTGAAACTAACAGTACTGGTGCACAGTCCAGTATCTTCCACCTGAAAGCGAAGACCCCATGGAGCTTTACTGCAACCTGTTGTTGTGATATGAATTTTGATGTGTAGGGTAGGCGGGAGACGTTACCCAGGAAATGCCGCTAGGTATTCTCCGAGTCAACGATGAAACACCGCCCTTCAGACTTCGTACCACTAACTTCGTCAGAAGGACACCAATAGGTAGGCAGTTTGGGTGGGGCGCCACGCGCTCAAAAAGATAACAAGCGCGCCCAATGGTCAGCTCAGGCAGGTCAGAAATCTGCCGGTGAATGTAAGGGTAAAAGCTGGCTTGACGCGGATCCGGACAACAAGGATCGGCGATACGAAAGTAGGGCCTAGCGAACCAATCAACCTTCTGAATGGGGGTGATTGATGACAGAAAAGTTACCCTGGGGATAATTGAGTTGTCGCCAGCAAGAGTTCATATCGACCTGGCGGCTTGCTACTTCGCTGTCGGCTCTCCCTATCCTGGCGGTGCAGCAGCTGCCAAGGGTGGGGTTGTTCGCCCATTAAAAGGGATCGTGAGCTGGGTTTAGACCGTCGTGAGACAGGTTTGTTGCTTTTTGGTGGAAGTGTATTGATGCCTGACGAGAAGGACCCTTGAGTACGAGAGGAACGGGGGTTCGGTGCCTCTAGTCAATCAGTTGTCCGACAGGGCATGCTGAGCAGCCACGCACTACTGGATAAGAGCTGAAAGCATCTAAGCTCGAAGCCACCTTGAAAAAGAGGCATCTTAGGGCGCTCATAATTGATGAGCTTGATAGAATCGGGATGTACGCATCGAGGTTTTCCGAGATGTTCAGTCCGCGATCACTAACGTCCTTTGCCGCGAAGCATTGTAGGCTTGCCTTAATGGTAGGCTTTGGCTTAACCGTTAAACGGGTTGCGTGTGTAACCTCTTCCGAATTAGTATTTTTTTATCATTATCAGGTGGAATATTGTTGCGTATGATCGTTCATGAGCTTGCGCTCTAGATGATTTTTAATTTCAATACGAGAAAACGGTATTGGTAGTCGTGGGCAATTTGTCCCGGATATCCTTGAGATAGGGATAGAACACCCTCATCTCATCGTCCTTCTCCGGCGTCCGGTTGATCAATTTAGAAAGTACCTTGACCTCCAAGGTTCCGATGACCTTCCAATATCCGTCCCCGTACGAGGTGTCGGTCATGATCAGGATCGGCAATTTGAGACGGGACCGCTCTTCCTCGTCCACCAGTTCGGACAGGAATAAAAGCTCCTTGTGGTCCAACTTGTATGATCTTCCATCCTTGCCCACATAGGATGGGTCGGCGTCCAGGAGTAGCTGCTGCAGGGACCTCCTCTTGACCGGCACGTGCTGGTTCATATTGGAGAACAGCCGCTGCATGGCCCTCTCGTTGAATATGTCGGTCATGTCCATGAAAACAGCGAGGTCGGAAATATATCATTTTCGCGACCGCGCTTAACCGGGGCAATCTATAATAACGAATTGCTGGATATTCAACAATCGATGTATCGCATTATGTTTTGGAGGTTTTGAATGAGCGAATTGCCATCTCATGTCCAGGAGATGCTGGACAGTCATCCTTGTTACAATGAGAACGCGCACAAGAAGTTCGCGCGCATGCACCTGCCAATAGCCCCGAGGTGTAACATCCAGTGCAACTATTGCAACCGCAAGTACGATTGCATGAACGAATCCCGGCCTGGAGTGACCTCGGACCTGCTCTCCCCGCAAGAGGCGGTGGAAAAAATACGTTATGTGAAGGAGAAGATCCCTTACATGAGCGTTATCGGAGTGGCCGGACCAGGCGACCCGCTGGCCAATGAGGAGACCTTCACCACCCTGGAGATGGTCAAGAAGGAGTTCCCTGATCTCACGCTATGTTTGAGCACGAACGGCCTGAACCTACCAAAGGAGGTCCCCCGGCTCAAGCAGTTAGGCATCAAGTTCGTCACCGTTACCATAAACGCGGTGGATGTGGAGATCGGTGCTAAGATTTACGATTTCGTCATCTGGGAGGGTAAGGCGCTGAGGGGCAAAGAGGCCGCCCAGAGGCTGCTCACCAACCAGCTCGAAGGCATAAAAAAATGCGTGGAGGCCGGAATCCTGGTCAAGGCCAATACGGTCATGGTCCCTAACATTAACGCGGACCACATCCCGGAGGTGGCCAAGAAGGTCAGGGAACTTGGCGTGTACATTCACAACATCATCCCGCTGATACCGGTCCCTGGGACCAAGTTCGCCGATGTTCCCGCCCCGACCCCGGAGCAGCGCAAGCGCCTGCAGGACATGTGCGAGACCAACATCCGGCAGATGAGGCATTGCCGTTTCTGCCGGGCGGATGCGATCGGCCTTCTGGACAACGACCGCTCAGCGGAGTTCGCCCACTTCACCTGCGGCTCCAAGGAGCCAGCTTCCGGCGGCCCTATCGCCATCGAGATGGAGGTCAAGTCCACGTACAGAATCGCAGTGGCCACCTCGACGGGGGACATGGTCGACCAGCACTTCGGACAGTCCAGCAGGTTCTTGTTGTACGATATGACCGATGGCAACATAACCCCGGCTGGAAGCGTGGAGACGGACCCCCTTATGAAGGAGCCCATGTTCGGGGAGAAGCACAGGCAGAAACTGGAGAAGATGGTCGCTGACCTGGCCGGGGCGGACATCGTCCTGGCCTCGGAGTTCGGGGAAAAGGCGGAAATGGAGCTGATGGGGCGGGGTGTTAGACCTTATCGGCATGAGGGGAAGGTGGATGATGCCATCCGTTGCGCCGTGGCGGACCTGTTCCATTCCCGGGCCATGATGTTCGAGTGATCTCATGAAAACGGCCAGGTTGCTGGTGGAATGCCTGCGGGCAGAGGGAGTGGACCGCGTCTTCGGCATTCCCGGCGAGGAGAACCTGGACGTAATGGACGAAATTCATCAGGCGGGGATGGAGTTCGTTCTGACCCGTCACGAACAGGCCGCGGCCTTCATGGCCGCTACGGTCGGACGACTCACCGGCAGGCCGGGGGTCTGCCTGAGCACACTAGGCCCTGGCGCCACCAATCTGGTCACGGGTGTGGCTGACGCTTACCTGAGCAACCTGCCCATGGTAGCCCTGGTGGCCCAGGCCGGGGCAGCGAGAAGGGACCCGCCGCAGAAGCAGGTGCTGGACCTTTTGGCCATGTTCCGCCCTTTGACCAAGAGATCCATGGACGTGGGCGGACCGGAGAAGGTGCCAGGATCCGTGAGGAACGCGTTCAAGATCGCGATCACCGAAAGAAGCGGCCCGGTCATGCTGCAGCTTCCTGAGGACGTGATGAAGATGGATACCTCCGGCTCCCCTTTTTCGCCCTCCAGGAAGGCACGCCGGAGAGCTGGCGAGGGGGACCTGGGCACGGTACGGGACATACTGTCGTCGTCCGCGCGGCCCCTGGTGCTGGCCGGTCACGGGGTGCTTAGAGAGGGAGCGGTCTCCGCTCTGAAAAGGTTCTGCGAATCCTGGAGCCTGCCGGTGGGCTGCACCTGGATGGCCGCCGGGGCGATGCCGTTCGATCATGATCTTAGCTTGGGCACGGTCGGCATGCGCAGCAGCGACCTGGTCAAAGATTGCTACGAGGAGGCGGACGCCGTTCTGCTCTTAGGATTCGATTCGACCGAATTTCAGCCGCAATACTGGAACCGCGGGAACGCCAAGCGGATAGCGTATCTCGGAAGGTCCGAGCCCATAGCCTGCCGGAACCTGCAGTTGGAATGCACCGCCCTGGGAGATCTCCCAGATTCTCTTGACAGATTATCGTTGAACGCCACCCCCAGGGAGGAATGGCATTCCGCCCATCGCCGGAAATTGATGGAAGATGTGAACCAGGAGGCCGATGGACCCAAGACGTTAGTGCAGGCCATGCGTCGCTGCATGGGCAGGGACGACATAATGGTGAGCGACGTCGGGGCGCACTTGATCTGGCTGGCCAAGTACTATCCAGCCTTCGCGCCTAACACCCTACTATTGCAGAACGGGTTGATATCCATGGGCGTGGCGATTCCGTCGGCCATAGCTGCTAAGCTCGTGCATCCGGAACGAAAAGTATGCGCAACGGTTGGCGACGGAGGATTCTTGATGTCCGCCGCCGAACTGGAGACGGCCAAGCGTTTGGGCGTCAACTTCGTCACCGTGATCTTCAATGATGGCGGCCTGGGTCTGATCAGGGAAAAGATGAACCGCGGTTTGGGAAGAAGCTCGAACGTGGACCTCGGCAATCCAGATATCCCGACCTTCGCCCGGTCATTCGGAGCAGAAGGTTATACCGTTAGCGGAAATGATTTCGAGCCGGTCCTGAGAGATTGTCTGGAACGAGATGCGTTGGCTGTCATCGACATGAAGGTGGACTACTCGCACAATTGCCGTCTGTTCTGAACGCATAAATATCCGCAGCTGCGTTCAAAGAGAGAGGATAAAATGACGCTGAAGAAGGCGACGTTCGCTGCAGGGTGTTTCTGGGGAGTGGAAGCGACCTTCATGAAGGTGAAAGGGGTCGTCCAGACCGAGGTCGGGTACATGGGCGGACATACTGAATCGCCTACCTATCGAGACGTCTGCACGGACCGCACCGGGCACGCGGAGGTCGTTCAGGTCACCTATGATGATTCAAAGGTCAGTTACGAGCAGCTGCTGGACGTCTTTTGGATGTCGCACGATCCAACACAGAAGAACCGCCAGGGGCCGGACGTCGGCACCCAGTACCGTACGGCCGTGTTCTATCACGATGAGGAACAGCGTTCCACCGCTGAACGCTCGAAGACGGCCATGGACACCAGCGGACGGTTCAGAAGGCCGATCGCCACCCTGCTGGAGAAGGCCGGACCTTTCTGGAGGGCGGAGGAATACCACCAGAAGTATCTGCAGAAGAAGGGACTGGACACCTGCCACTTATGACTGGATGAAATCCCATACGTGCGATAGCATGGCAATATTCTTATAACGACCCCGAAATAACGCCAGTTATGACCGGTTCGGAGTTCGACCTCGCCTTCTTCCAGGAGAAGGGTTTCATGCGCAAGCAATGCCCCAAGTGCCAGCGGCACTTCTGGAGCCTTGGCGACTGGCCTACTTGCGGAGAGCCGCCTTGCGAGGAGTACACCTTCATCGGCAACTCCCCCATGAACCGGAAGCTCGACCTGCACGAGATGCGCGAGGCGTATCTGGGATTCTTCGAGGAGAACGGGCACGGACGCGTCAAGAGGTACCCGATAGTGGCCCGCTGGAGGGACGACGTGTTCTTCACCCAGGCCTCCATATACGACTTTCAACCGTGGGTGCTGAACGGGGTGATAGAACCGCCCTTCAATCCCCTGACCATATCACAGACCTGCGTCCGCTTCAACGACATCGACAACGTCGGAAAAACTGGGAGGCACTTCACATTCTTCGAGATGTGCGCCCATCACGCCTTCAACAAGAAGGATGGCAAGTTCATTTACTTCAAAGATAGGACGGTGGAGCTCTGCCACCGCTTCTTCACCGAGCGCCTGGGAACCGATCCGGGCAAGATGCGCTACATCGAGGAGTGGTGGGAGGGCGGCGGTAACGCCGGACCCTGCGTCGAGGTCATACTGGACGGGGTGGAGGTTGCCACGCTCGTCTTCATGATGTACCGGGACACCCCGGACGGACGGAAGCCCATGGACATGACCGTGGTGGACACCGGCTACGGGCTGGAGCGCATGACCTGGGTGTCCCAGGGAGTGTCCTCCGCCTACGAAGCGGTGTTCGGACCAGTGGTGGAGTGGCTGAAGGGCCTGTCCAAGGTGGAGCCCGATATTTCCGTTCTTACCGAGTACTCCAAGGTCGCCGGGGCCACCAACATGAAGACGGCCGCGGACGTGCGCCGCATCCGGGAAACGACCGCCGAGAGGATCGGCATAACCTACGAGCAGCTGATGAGGACCATCGCCCCCCTGGAGGACATCTACGTCATCTGCGACCACTCCCGGGCGCTCATGCTCATGCTGAACGACGGAGTGGTGCCCTCGAACGTCAGGGAGGGATACTTCGCCCGCATGCTGGTACGCCGGGCCCTGCGCTCCATACGCTCCCTGAACCTGGAGATCCGCCTCTCCGAGGCCGTGGGCAGGCAGATCGATCACTTCCAGGATATATTCCCAGAGCTGAAGGAGAACCGCGAGGACATCCTGAACCTGGTGGAGGTGGAGGAGGAGCGGTACTTTGAAACGTTGGGCAGAGGAAAGCAGCTGGTCGGCCGACTGGTCAAGGACCTCAAGAAGGGCGAGAAGCTGTCCAACGAGAAGCTCATAGAACTGTACGACTCGCACGGGCTCAACCCGGAGATAGCCCAGGAGTTCGCGCCCGGGCAGATAGATGTTCCCGATAACTTCTACATGCAGGTGGCCGCCAAGCACGAGAAGCCGGAGGCGGCTGCCGCGGAAACAAAGGAGCGCCCGGAGAAGATGCCGGAGACGCGCATGCTCTACTACGAGGACCCGGAGATGGTGGAGTTCGAGGGAACCGTCATCGCCGAGATAGACGGCGGGATCGTCCTGGACCAGAGCGCCTTCTATCCTGAAGGCGGAGGGCAGGAGTGGGACCTTGGCGTGCTGGATGGAAAGAGGGTCTGCCGGGTCATCAAGATCAAGACCACCATAGTGCACTTCGTGGAAGGGGACAATCCCAGCATAGGGGCCAAGGTCAATGGTTCCATCGACCTGGAGCGCCGGCAGCAGCTGATGCGCCACCACACCGGAGCGCATCTGATAAACGGGGTCGCCCGCAACCTGTTCGGAAACCACGTCTGGCAGGCCGGAGCTCACAAGGCCGTCGACCAGGCCCGACTGGACATCACTCACTTCGAGAACCTCAGCACCGAGCAGCGCGATACGCTGGAGAGGGAGGTCAACCGGGTGGTGCTGCAGGACCGTCCGATAAGCATACAGTTCATGCAGAGGGACGAGGCGGAAAAGCTGCATGGCTACCGGCTGTACCAGGGCGGTGCTGTGCCGGGCAAGATCATCCGTGTGGTCGAGGTGAAGGGACTCGATGCCGAGGCCTGCGGAGGGCTGCATTGCTCGCACACCGGAATGGTCGGTCCGGTGCGGATCACGAGGACCAAGCGCATTCAGGACGGGATAGTGCGTGTCGAGTACACCGCCGGCATGGCGGCCGTGGCCGGCATGCAGTCCGATAAGCGTTTGGTGGAGGAACTGGGGGATTCTCTCAACGTTCCGGGCGAGAAGCTGCCCGAGGCCGTGATCAAACTGCAGGACGACCTGCGCGAGCAGCGCAAGAGCCTGGAGCACCTCTCATCGGTCATCAATGACATGAGCGTCAAGGAGCTCGTTTCGGAAGCGCCGAAGGCCGGCGAGGCCCGCGTCGTCGTTCACGAGGCGCTGCCCGGCGAGGACCCCGAGGAGATGTCGAAACAACTCGCCTCCATGCCCTGCACCGTGGTCGTCATAGGAGTACCGGGGGAGAAGGCGAAATTGCTAGTGGCCTGCTCCCCGGACATCAAGATGGACTGCCGCAAGGCCCTGAAGGGAATAATGGCCTACATGGGCGGAGGCGGCGGAGGGAAACCGGACTACGCCCAGGGCGGAGGCGGGGACCCGGCGAGGCTGAAGGACGCCCTGTCGAAAGCGTACGATGTCGTCTCCAAGGAGATAAGCGTCTGAAACCCCTTCCAACACCCTCTTTTCGTTGCAGAATACTTATATACAGGCTCAATCTTGGCTTGTCCGACAGAATCGATACTGTTGAGGGAGCCCTTTGTAAAAAAGGGGCTTGTTCCCGGACCGGTAGCCCTATCCGGAGATGGGAACTGCAAACCGCGCTCTTAGGTGCGGGGCGTACTTCGTGAGGGCGAGCTTCGATTCGCGATCATCAGCGAGGGATAATCTTGGCTGAAGCGAAGAAGACAACTACAACTGAGGAGAAGGACGACTTCCGGTACATTGTCCGTATAGTCAACACGGACATTGACGGCAACAAGCCAACCGTGGTCGGCCTGCAGAGCATAAAAGGCGTTGGAAAGAGAGTGGCCGAGGTCATCGTCCGGAAGGCCGGCGTGGACCGCTCGGTCAAGATCGGCTCCCTGGACGAGGCAGCCACCGATGAGCTGACCAAGCTCATTTCCAGCTATTCCGATTACGCCCCCAACTGGGCCATCAACCGCCAGGCGGACTATGAGACCGGCGAGGACCACCACGTGGTCGGCGTCGATCTGGACATGGTCCTGAAGGACGACCTCAACCGCCTGAAGATGATCAGGTGCTACCGTGGAGTTCGCCACGAGTCCGGACACAAGGTCCGCGGCCAGCGCACCAGGTCCAACGGCAGGAAGGGTCTGACCCTGGGTGTTTCCAAGACCAAGAACCAGCCCGCCCCCAAGAAGGAGGCCTGAACATGGGTGATCCAAAGTTCCCGCGGAGGAGCTACGACACTCCCTCCCACCCCTGGCAGGGCGAGCGCATAAAGGAGGAGGCCATACTCGTTAAGCAGTACGGCCTGAAGAACAAGAGGGAACTGTGGAAGGCCAAGACCATCCTGCGGAACCTGCGCAAGCAGTCCCGTGACCTCCAGGCCCGCCTGAGGATAGGGGAGCACCAGGCCAAGATGGAGACCGAGAACCTGTTACATAAGTGCGCCAGGATCGGTCTGCTGCCCATGGAAGGCACCAGGCTGGACGATGTGCTCGGACTTTCCGACCTCGCCCTGCTGGACCGCCGCCTGCAGACCGTGGTGTTCAACAAGGGTCTGGCGTCCACCGTCGGCCAGGCCAGGCAGTTCATCGTTCACGGTCATGTGTGCATCGAAGACCAGAAGGTCACCATACCTGGCTACATCGTCACCCGTGAGGATGAAGAGAAGATCATGCTGAACCCGAGGTCGCCCATCGCTGACGAGCTGCACCCGCTGAAGCAGGCCCGCAAGGAGGCCGCTGCGGTCAGGGCTCGCGTAGAGGAGGCCGCGGAGATGAAGAGGGACCCGGGCAAGAAGAAGTTCGTGAAGCATGTGCCCAAGGATGTTGAGGCCGCTGTCCAGGACGTCGAGGATGTCCCGGCCGAGCTGCCGACCGAGGAGGTGAACTGATGGGTAAGTGGGGAATAGCGAACGTTTTCGCCAGCTACAATAACATCATAATAACCTTGACCGACGTCACCGGTGCTGAGACGATCACAAAGTGCACCGGCGGAATGGTGGTCAAGGCGGCCAAGGACGAGTCCTCGCCATACGCGGCCATGAGGGCCGCGGAGAAGGTGGCCGAGATCGCCAAGGAGAAGGGGATCGATGGTATTCACGTCAAGGTGCGTGCACCTGGCGGCAACCGCTCCACCTCCCCCGGCCCGGGCGCTCAGGCGGCCATCAGGGCCCTGGCCCGCGCTGGACTGAGGATCGGGCGCATCGAAGATGTCACCCCTATCCCGCATGACGGCACCAAGAAGAAGGGCGGGCGCCGGGGCAGAAGGGTCTAAAGAGGCGCTTTATGCACATAAAGATGCTAGAGGAGATGGAGACCAGGGCCAAGTTCCTGGTCACCGACGCCAGTCCGGAGAAGGTCAACGCGCTGCGAAGGGCGCTGATCATGGACGTGCCCAAGCTGGCCATCGACGACGTGGAGTTCCACCTGGGTTCGTCCGTGGACGCCGAGGGCAACGAGTACGAGAGCATCAGCCCGGTTTTCGACGAGATCGTGGCCCACCGCCTGGGCCTGGTCCCCATCCCTACCGATCTGGAGCTGTTCGGCTACCGCGACCAGTGCTCCTGCGGCGGCGAGGGCTGCCCGAGCTGCACCATCTACTACTCCCTGGAAAAGAGGGGGCCGTGCGAGGTGTATTCGGGTGACCTTAGCTGCCTGGGCGACTCCAAGTTCCAGGTAAAGGACCAGCTGATCCCCATCGTCAGGCTGGGCGAGCGCCAGGGCATACTGGCCTACGCCATAGCCGAGCTGGGCACCGGCCGCAAGCACGCCAAGTGGCAGCCAACCCACGGCGTGGGATACAAGTACTTCCCCACCGTGACCATCGACCCTTCCAAGTGCGACAACGGCGGATCCTGCATCAAGGTCTGCCCGAAGGATGTCATGAAGTTCAAGGACCAGAAGGTCCAGGTCCTGGACAATGACGCCTGCGTCCTCTGCGAGGAGTGCGTCAAGGCCTGCCGCACCGGCGCCATACAGGTGAAGTGGTCCGAGGACAAGTTCCTCTTCGAGTTCGAGACCGACGGGTCCCTGAGCGCGAGGGTGGCCCTGACCAAGGCCCTGGAAGCGTTGGAGAATGGCTTCGACGAGTTCAGGGAGAAGGTCGCATCCCTGGAAGGCTGAAACGGCGGTACTCCCGCCATCTTCCCATCTTCTTAATTTTTAAAAATCGTCCAGGCTGATCGCCTTTTTACAGATCGTTTCACGAACCGATTCTTCCTCGACCGCATCGTCGCTGTCCGGATCTCTCGGGAAATCCAACGGTCGCTCCTCCCCTCCCTCATCATAGGTGTCCAACGAGGGCGGCGAGTTGTCGGCCTGCTCCCCGAAGATCGAGGTTATGGACTTCTCTATGAGCCTTATGCGCTGCTGCGTGTATTCCGACACCCCGTAATCACGCCCGATGCGGCTGGTGACCTCCAGATACTTCTTGACGCTGGCCTCGTACACCGTGAGGTTCAGCTTGTTGCCGCAATAGCAATGCCCACAAAGGGGCACCCGCCGATAGCTCTCCCCGCACTTGGTGCAGCGGAACTTCTGGCCGGAGAAGCTCTTCAGGTTGCCGATCAGATCGGGCAGGAAATGCTTGTTGATGACCCTCTGAACGACGTCCCCCTCGTCCACCGCCCTTATGCGCTTGGCCAGCTCCAACTGGGCGGTCATCTTGTCCATCATGGTCTCCAGGGTCTTGTACGCTGATTCGTCCGGCCCCTCCGCGATGTCATGGGTATCGTGAGTGAAGCCGAATCCCTCGTACTGCAATAGCGATTTTATGCGGTCCGAGACCAGGTCCATCTTGGACTGTATGTCCTTGGGGTGGCGGAACTCCACGCTGGCCCGGTAGAACTCCAACGGATATTGCCAGTGCACGTCGATGTTCTGGGCCTCCTTGTCCACCTCGTTGGGGTCCAGACGCAAGGCCAGCACCAGCGGGGCGTCCATGAGGCCGCCGCGACTGTCGGGTAGGTACGAACGGGAGAAGTTGAGCAGCCCGTCCAGTAAAAGCACCACGCTGTCCTCGTCCCCGTCGGCGTTGCGCCTCTTCGCCGCGTGAAAGAAGGGATGGCCGAAGCATACGCTGGCCTTGGTGAAGCCGATCATGCGGCACAGGATCCCGCCCGAGGTGTGCGGAGCCAGTCCGATGGCCAGATGCCCTATTATGTCCTCCTTGCTCTTGGCGTTGTAATGGCGGGGCAGCTCGTAGAACCTTTCCAGAAGATCGTCGATGAAGTCGGCCACCCGGACCATGAAGTCCCCGCAGGAATTGGAGGGAACGATGTCCTGCACCTTGAGCTCGCAGAGCTGTTCGGGATCGGTCAGCGGACGATCGTAGATGTCATGATCGTAACCAAGCTCCAAGGCCTTCTCCACGCTCAGCCCTATCTCACGCGGGCGGAAATGGGTCAAGGGGACGTCCGTAAGGTCGAAGCGGATGGTCCCGTCCTTGTTGACGTATATCTCGTGCTTGCGGCGCAGGATGCCCTTCTCGAGGGGTTCCGGGCACATGTCCTTGGACCTGAGCTCCTTCTCCCCCTTGAGCTTGGGCAGGATCGATCTTTCCCCGAGGAGCTTTCTCGCCTTTTCAAGCTCCTCGGCGATGTTGACCGGCACCTCCTTGGACTCTCCGACCGGTTGGGTGTGGCCGCCGCAGGGGCATCGGTAATAGACGCGGTGCTCCCCGCATAACTGGCACTTCCTGACCCCCAGCTCGACGGTGATGCTCCCCTTGGAGGCGGCCTTCTCCATCAGGCGCTGCGGACCTCCGTTCATGCCGATCGGGAATATGGTGTGCGAGGGGGCCTTGGCCGAACGGTCCTTGGCCTTCTCCGGCCTGGCCATTCGTGAACCGATCCGGGTCACGGAGCGGGGATTGACCTTCACGCCCGTGCACCTGGACACCGCCTCCATCACCGTGGCGCCTTCCAACTGCGTGCGGTCCTCGATCCTCCCATCACCGAGCAGCCCCAGGCCGGCCAAGAGAGGCTCGGCGTACTTGTCCAGAACGACCTCTCCTTCGATCACCCGGTGCAGGGCACCGAGGGTCTCCAGGATGCGCTTGGAATACGGTTCAGAGGGAATTCTGAGTGAACCCCCCTTTAACTCGGCCTTGGAAAGGATATCTGCCCGCAGGCTCTGCAGCTTGTCCAGCGACAGGTCGTACCAGAACAGATTGTACTTGGGATGAAGCGGAACATTGTAGCGCCTGGACATCTCCAGGGCGGCTTGGAAGTCCGAGGGGTCCTCCCAGCCCTCCGGCAGCTGCCAATCATTGGCGGCGTACAGCTCGGCTCGATGCCATTCCAGATCGTAGTCGCCGGGAACCAGCACGTGGTTGTTCTCCACGAACTCCCCGAACGGGAAGAGTATCTGGCCGACGTCGGTGATCTCCTTCACCCTCTCCTTTACGGCCTTGAACTCCTCGACCGTGTTGGTCTGCACCAGGTCGCCATTGTCCAATAGCAGTATGGGACCCTCCAAACGGTCGCAGGGGGTCACCGCTCCGGCCTTGCCGGGCCGTTCTATCTTGATCTGCGTTCCTATGGCCAGAAAGTCGTCCAGGGCGAACATGGTCGCCGGGCTCAGGGCGATGGCCGCCAGTCCGGTGGTCCTTCCTCTTCCGTAGCGAAGGCGCAACCCCCCGGGTCGCGAGGGGTGCCCGATCACTGGCCTTCCGGCCACGATGTCCTTGAGGTACTTGAAGTCGGGGAGCACCTTGACCTCCTTCTGCTCCTTGGTCGCCCCTTTCTTCAGTTTAAGGTACTCACCGATGAAGT
The DNA here is from genome assembly GCA_041304605.1 of Methanomassiliicoccales archaeon. Lineage (GTDB taxonomy): Archaea > Thermoplasmatota > Thermoplasmata > Methanomassiliicoccales > UBA472 > UBA472. The sequence continues at coordinate 798 of JBFYNB010000043.1, read as the reverse complement.
CCCAGCCTTCCAGCCCCAGCTTCTTGACGTGCTTCTCTATCTTGGGCGCCTTGAGGCACAGGCCTTCGGCGATGACCAGGCATACGCCTCCACGAACGGCGTTGGTCTTGATGCGCGGCAGGTTGCGATAGCCGGATATCTCGGCGTCCTCGGTCTTCTCCCCGTCGACGCACACGGGGCAGTTCCTGTAGATGATCTCGATCTCCTGGTTGCTGGGGGTGAACTGAAGATGCTGGACCTGCTTGTAGAGGGGGATCTCCTCCTTGAGCCTCTCCACCTCCCCTACGGTGGGCTTGTAGGTACCTATCCCGAACTCCCGCCGCACCACGTCGGCGATGAGCACGCTCATGGCCTGGGCGGTTCCCCCGGCAGCTCGTATAGGTCCGTTGAAGAACACTGAAAGGTATTCGGTGCCGTCCGGGTTCGGATTGATCTTGACACCGGCGATGCCTACGATAGGCGCGACCAGTATTCCCTCGGTGAGCACGGAGAGACCGACCCTGACCGCCCGGTCCATGGCCATCTCCCTTCCCTCATTGGCGGCCACGGCCTCCTTGGCCAGCTCCTTGGCGATGAAAATGGAAAGCTCCTCGCGGCTCTCGATGCGCTTGGACAGTTCCCGGATGCGTTCCGCCACGCCATCGACATGCCAGTCAGATAACTGCTTCTCCACTCGGGCGGCGAGATCCTCGGCCTGCGGTATCTCCACGTTCGTGCTGGGGTCCAGCCCTTTAGCCCTGGCCTCGGCCGCCAATGCGTAGCAGCGCTCGTTCTCCTGGAAAAGTCCGGAGAAGTATC
>JBFYNB010000042.1:0-14460 GCA_041304605.1 Methanomassiliicoccales archaeon | reverse complement strand
AGCTGGCCCTTGAAGAAGGCGTGGTTCATGAGGTGGAACAGGCCGGCACCGAAGGCTATGGAGCCCGCGGCGTGGTGGCCGTGGTGCCACAGGAACGCTCCTGCGCCAAGACCCAGTATCATGTATCCCAGCTGGGAGACGGTGGAGTACGCGAGAACTCCCTTGATCTTCGGGGCGCAGAGGGCCATGGTGGCGGCTATGAAGGCGGTTATGCCTCCGATAGCTCCTACGAACAGGGAGACCTCAGCGCTGGTGGCGATGATCGGGAAGGACCTGGCGACCAGGTAGACACCCGCGTTGACCATGGTGGCCGCGTGTATCAAGGCCGAGACGGTGGTGGGGCCTTCCATTGCGTCAGGCAACCAATCATGCAGCGGGAACTGAGCGCTCTTGCCTATCGCCCCGCCGAACAGGAAGAAGGCCGCGAAGGCCATCATGGTCGGGTCGGCGGTGTCCAGCGCGTGCCAGACCTCTTCGTAGTTGAAGGTGCCCAGCTCGGTGAACAGGATGAACAGGCCGATCATGAACATGACGTCGCCCACCCTGGTTGCTCGCCAGTACCAATCCAAGCATGACGCCCGCGAACAGGCAGATCTCGGTGAAGTACCGGTGGCGCCTGGGGCCCTGGTCATGCATGTAGGCCGTCGAGTAGACTACCACTAGGAAGGCGATGAAGGAGACCACGATGAGCATCATGGCCGCCACGTTGTCCAGGTACACGCCCATCTCCAAGGTGTACTCGGAGCTGAGGATGACCCATTCCTGACTGGTGCTGTACACCCTTCCGGTGGTCAGCAGCTCGAAGGCCGTCCACAGCGCCAGGACCATTCCTGCGCCGACGCCTCCGACGGCTATGTAGCCGTTCAGGTCGTTCAGTTTCTTGCCGAATAGACCGATGAAGACGAAGGCCAGCAGCGGCAGGACCGGTATCAACCATGCGTATTCCAGTATGTCCATCTTTACCACCTCAGCAGGTTAATGTCATCCACATCCACGGTCTTCCTCAGCTTGTTGAGGTTCAGCAGTATAGCGAGTCCGATCGTCACCTCGGCCGCGGCGATGCCTATGGAGAACAGGGCGAAACCCTGTCCGGTGGCGTCACCGAAGTACGAGGAGAACGCGACCAAGTTTATGTTGGCCGCGTTGAGCATGAGCTCAATGGACATCAGCACCATGATGGCGTTCTTCTTCAGTATGACCCCGGACGCCCCGATGACGAACAGGACCGATGATATTATCAACACGAACTCCAGCGGGATCATTCGTCATCCTCCTCCTGAGCGATGAACACTCCGCCTATGATGACGGAGAAAAGCAATAGGCCCAACATCAGCACGGCCGCACCATAGTCGATGAATATGGCCGTTCCGATCTCGGCGGTCTTGAGCACGGTGCCCCCGATTTCGCCCCATTCGATGGCGAACACGGAGTACAGCATGAGCTCCAGAAGGAGCCCGACGACCAGCACCTTGGCCACTATGGCCTGGGTAGAGTCACCGCGCTTCATTTGGACCGCCTCCTTTTGATGATACCCTGCTCATACTCCTCGCAGGCGTCTCCCCCGACCATCCGGCGCTTGGTGAGCATTATACCGAACAGTATCAGGACGTTGATCGCTCCCACGTACACCAGTAACTGTATCAGGAACAGATATTCCGAGTTCAGGAATATGTACAGAATACCGACGCCGACGAAGGTGGCCGCCAGCCACACCACGCTGCGCACGATGTCCTTGGAGATTACCACCATGGCGGCGCATCCGACGGTCAGGGCGCCGAATATAAGGAAGAACAGAGTGGTTCCATCCAAAATCATCACAACACCTCCTTCACACTAAGGCACGATTTCGGGCAGACCTCTACGCACTGTTCGCAAACGACGCACTTGACGTTGTCGAACTTGGGCTGCTTGATCGGCTTCTTGGTCTTGGGGTTGACCTCGCCGGTGTCCGCCATCTCGATGGCGCCGGTCGGGCAGGTCTTGGCGCACCTCGAACAGGAGATGCACTTCGATCCGTCCAGAACGATGGTGTCGTGGACGTTCCGATCGTTCTTGGCGTAGGTCTTGACCTCCCCACCGGATTTCATCTCCGATAGCAAGGCGAACTCATAGTTCACCTCGTAACCGGGCTTGTGGGGATGCTGCAGCTTGACCGGGTCGTATATCAGAGCGCCCCGGCTGTAGGATGCCAGCTCGAACTCGGGGGTGACGATCATGGCGTTGGTCGGGCACGCCTCGGCGCAGTTGCCGCACATCATGCAGCGACCGACGTTGACCTGCGGGCGCTTGACCTTGCCCTTCTCGGCATCCTGGAAATCGATCATCTCTATGCACTGGTTCGGGCACTCCTTGGCGCAGCGACCGCAGCCGATGCACCTTTCGAGGATTATACCAGGGCGTCCGCGGTAGTTGTCCGGATAGAGCAACTTCTCCCACGGGTACAATATGGTGCAGGGCCTGTGCTTGGTGGCCCGTATGGCGCCCTTGAAGGTGACCTGCATGGTCTTCAGTATGTAACCGGTGGCCCGGAAGTGATCGGCCTTAGTGTATCTCCTTTCCTCGATCCTCATCAGAACACCCCCGCGACCTTAAGGGCCACAGCGATCAACAGGTTGATCACGGCCATGGGAAGGAGCCTCCTCCATCCCATCTTCAGTATCTGATCGGTCCTGATCCTCACAGTGGCCGCGCGGACCCATATGAAGAAGAAGAACACGATGAACGTCTTGGACAGGTACCAGGCCTCCGCCCAGATGAACTCCGGACCGGCCCATCCGCCCAGGAAGAGCATGGTGAACAGCCCGCTAAGGATGTACGCCCGGAAGTAATCGGAAGCCATCTGCAACCCCCATCGCACATCACCGTACTCAGTGGCCCATCCTTCGACGAGTTCCGCCTCGGCCTCGGGAAGGTCGAACGGAATGCGCTCGGACTCCCCGATGGCGGCTACGAAGAAGGTCAAGGCGCCAATGCACAGCGGCACGATGAGCCAAATGTTCTGCTCCTGCCAGGTGACGATGCCTACGAAGGACAGGTCCCCGGTCATGACGACCACGGAGACTATGCACAGCAGGAGCGGTATCTCCAGGGCGATCAGTTGCGCGGCGGCCCTCATACCACCGATCAAGGTGAACTTGTTGTTGGAGGACCATCCGCCGATCAGGATACTGAACGGCCCGAAGGCGAATATCGCCACGCCCAGCAGCACGGCCAGGTTGACGTTTATAACGTAGAAGTTGTCAGAGAACGGTATGCATCCGAACAGCATGAACGTGGAGGCCAGGTACGCGAAGATGGCCAGCTCGAACAGCCGATGGTCGGAGTCCTTGGGCACGATGTGCTCCTTCAGGATGACCTTGATACCGTCGGCGAAGTTCTGGAAGAAACCGAGGAACCCGACCTGGGTACCGCGGCGGTCCATGAACCTTCCCAGGAACTTTCGTTCCTGCCATATGAAGCACAGCCCGAACATCATGGCCGTGATAAGGAATATTGCGACCACGAGCAAAGTGGAAACGAAGTCGACCACCGGTGCGGTCTGCAGCCATTCCCCGAAGTCGCTGAGGAATCCCAGCTTGGTCCAATCGAGGAGCGAGGCGACCAGTCCCAGCAGCCACTCGGTGAAGTTGGTCAGTTCTATGTAGAGGTTCGACATCTGATCACCTGTCCGTTTCTCCTATGCACATGTCCATGACGCCCATTATCGCCGGTACGTCAGATATCTTGAAGCCGACCAGCATCGGCGGCGATGCGGACAGGTTCACGAAGTTCGGGGACCTCACCTTGAGGCGGTAAGGCTTCTCCGATCCGTCGCTGACCATGTACATCAGCGACTCTCCGCGGGGGTCCTCCACGTGGCAGACGACGTTCCCCTTCGGCGGGCACCTGGGCACCTTGACCCGGATGGGGCCGGCGGGCGTTTCGGATAAAGCCTGGCGGACGATCTTCATGCTCTCGCGCATCTCGTCGATGCGGACCCTGTACCGGGCGTATACATCTCCGTCGGTGTGCGTGCAGACCTCGAACTTCATGTCCGCGTAGACCTCGTAGGGGTCCAGCTTGCGGAGGTCCATGTCCACTCCGCTAGCCCTCATTATCGGGCCGGTGAGGCCTAGGTTCATGGCGGTCTTGCCGTCCATCTTTCCTATGCCGACCGTCCTCATCAGGAACGGTTCGTTCTCGTCCATCAGCGATTCGAGGTCCCGCAGGCGCTTCTCGAACTCGTCCAGGACACGCAGGACGTCGCGCTCGTAGTTATCAGGATAGTCGTTCCTGACCCCGCCGATGCGGCAGTAGTTGTAGGTCATGCGCGCGCCGCTCAACTTGCAGAGCAGGTCCAGGAACAGCTCCCTCTCCCTGATCGCCCAGGTCATGATGGTGTAGCTACCGAGGTCGGTACCGACGGCCATCAGCCAGGTCAGGTGAGAGATTATGCGCTGCAGCTCCAGGACCGCCACGCGTATGTACTTGGCGCGGTCCGGGGCCTCGATGCCGTAGAGCTTCTCGGCGGTAAGGCAGTAAAGATGGTTCCAGGACAGGGACGAGCCGTAGCAGAGACGGTCGGCCAGTGGAACTATCTGCGAATAGGTGCGGTTCTCCACCATCTTCTCCCAGCCGCGGTGCAGGTAGCCGATGATCGGCTCGGCCTGGGTGATGGTCTCTCCCTTCAGCTTTACCCTGAGGTTCCACAGACCGTGGTTGAAGGGGTGCTGGGGACCCATGTTGATCCACATCTCATCAGATGACATTTCAGACCCTCCTTCCAACGATGAAGTCCTTTCTAAGCGGGTGGAACTTGAACTCCTCGGGCAACATTATGCGGCGCAGGTCGGGGTGACCCTTGAAGACGATACCCATGAGGTCGTAGGCCTCCCTCTCATGCCAGTTGGCCCCGCCCCAAAGGGGGGTTATGGAGTCCACGGTGGGATCGTCCCTGGGCAGGTCGACCAGCACCTCGGACAGTATGTGGTTGGTCCACGAGGATATATGAAACACGACAGTGAAATGGTCCAGGTAGTCGACGGTGGTCACGCAGGAGCAGTGCTCGAAATTGAGCGCGTCCTTCATGAACTTGCATACTTCGAACGATATGTCGCGGGGGACCTGCACGTGCAGCCTCTTGGGGACCGCCTTCAGGACCTCCACGGCAGGGAACTTTGACTTCAGATCTTTGGCAACGTCTTCCACGGACCGGTCGGGCGTGTCGTAAACTATGACTTGGCTCATCTTCACACCTCAGTCGTCCAGGAAGCTGCCGCGGTTCTCGGCGGTGATTTTCTTGTTTATCATGTTGAAGGCCTGTATCATGGCCTCGGGGCGGGACGGGCATCCGGGAATGTAAACATCGACGGGGATGAAGGTGTCCGCACCCTGTATGACGTTGTACGCGTCGTACCACGGACCGCCGGATATGGTGCACTCGCCCATAGCGATGACCCACTTGGGGGAAGGCATCTGCTCGTACAATGCCTTCAGGGAAGGTCGGATCTTGGAGGATATCCAGCCGTTCAGCAGCAGCACGTCGGACTGTCTGGGGGAAGATCTGAAAACGATGCCGAGGCGTTCGGTATCATAGCGGGGACCGCCGGCGGCGGCCATCTCCAGGGCGCAGCAGGCGATACCGAAGTGCAATGGATATACGGAGTTTCTTTGACCCCAGGACCAGATGGGAGCGGTGATCTTGTCGATGACCGCCTTGCCACCGGTGGCCACCAGGGTCTCCCGCATCATGGTCTTGGTCATCTCGCCAAACTGCTTGGCGGTCATGGTCATGGCGTTGAATGACAGGTCTATATCCACAATATCCTCTCCTTCTTCAAAGAATAATAGACTCCAGCGAGCAGGATGACGAGGAACGTTATCGCCGCAATGTTTGCGATGTCGGAGAGTCCTTCAAACGCCATGGCCCAGACGATAAGAAAAACCGTAAGGATATCGAAGGCAACGAAGATGATGGCGTAGATGTAGAATTGAACATGGAATTGAATTTGGGCCACTCCGATGGGCCTCTCACCGCACTCGTAGGTAGTGTCTCTCATCTCAGCGTGCTTCGTCGGCCTGAATAGCTTCCCCATGATTATGGCGATAGCGGGGATAAGTAAAGCCACCAGAGCAAACATTGCTACCGGGAAATAGTCGTCTACGAGCATTGTAGGGGGATAATGCTTCCTTTATTTAAACTTTAAACATTTCTAGGAGGTCGATTGTGAAGATTTTTAAGGCATGACCAGATAGTTATATTTTACTTTTATAATAATAAAAAATATTCGGCCTTTTTAACCTCCTTTAGTGCAGAATGAGATATTAATATTCTAGAGCCGAATGTTATTATCATGCCGGAGGAGCAGAGGAAGGTGGCGGTCCTGGTGGAGGACGATTACGAGGACCTGGAGCTTTGGTACCCATATTTCCGGTTGATCGAGGCTGGCTATGAGCCGGTACTGATCGGCCCCAAGGTCGGTACTTACCGCGGAAAGCGGGGCTACGAGGCGAAGGTGACATTGTCCGCGGACAAGGCGGACGTTCGCGATCTTATAGGCATGGTCATCCCTGGGGGCTGGGCCCCGGACCGGCTCAGAAGGCACGATTCGGTGGTGGAGCTCGTGCGCGGCGTCTTCGATAGAGGATCGGTCATAGCCTCCATTTGCCACGGCGGGTCGCTGCTGGTCTCGGCCAACGTGGTCCGCGGCCGCAAGGTGACCTCCTTCCACTCCATCGAGGTGGACCTCATCAACGCTGGAGCCCGCTACATGGACCGAGAGGTGGTGGTGGATGGCAACCTCATAACCTCACGCAAGCCAGACGACCTGCCGGCGTTCATGCGCGAACTGATCAAGGCGTTGAAGGGGCAGAGGACCAAATCGGATTAATACGAAGTTATCGATGGAAGGTCAGCCAATCACGGGTGTTACCATGAGGATCGGATTCGTAGGCGCGGGCAACATGGCCGAGGCCATGATGAAGGGCATCATATCGGGTGGACTGGCCAAGACCGAGGACTTGATCGCCAGCGAGATCGTGCCGGAGAGGAGGGACTACATAACCAACACTCTCGGCGTTCAGACCGTTTCTGACAACATAGAGGTCGTGCGGACATCGGACGTGGTCATATTGGCGGTGAAACCTCATCACGTCGGCCCGGTCCTGGACGAGCTGAAGCCGTACCTCAGCGGCAACCATCTTCTCATATCCATAGCCGCCGGGGTCAAGATCGCCTTTATGGAGTCCCATCTGAACTGGGGCGTCCGTGTCGTCAGGGTCATGCCCAACCAGCCCTGCTTCGTTGGAGCGTCCGCCTCCGGGTTCGCCTTGGGCCGCTCGGCAAAGAAGGAGGACAAGGAAACGGTGCAGAGCATTCTGAACTCGGTGGGAGTGGCCTTCGCTCTCGACGAGAAGCTGCTCGACGCCGTCACCGGTCTCAGCGGCAGCGGTCCCGCATACGTCTACCTGGTCATCGAGGCCATGGCCGACGGCGGTGTGCTGGCCGGGCTCCCCCGGGACGTGGCCTTGCAGCTGGCGGCGCAGACCGTCATCGGCGCCGGGAAGACCTGCCTGGAAACGAAGAAGCACCCTGGCGAGCTGAAGGACATGGTGGCCTCCCCGGGCGGGACGACCATCGAAGGCCTTCGCGTCCTGGAGGAAGCTGGCGTTCGTGGCGCGTTCATCGACGCCGTGGAGGCCGGGGCCAAGCGCAGCGAGGAGCTGGGCGGGAAGAACTGATCATCTTCGGCGAGTCGTGCGCAGTGGGGAGCCGCATACCGGGCAGTCCGGTTGCGGCTCCTTGAACACCTTTCCGCAACCGGTGCAGAGGTAGTTCCAACGCACCACCTTTGTTATTCCCTTCATGTTCATGGGCATGAACTCTATGCCCAGCACGGAAGCCAGGTTCTGTATCGAGTAGTCGTCCGTCGCCACCGCGGCCTTGAGCTCGAGAGCGAGCGCCAGTACTTCCACGTCCGTTTTCGAGAGACGGGAAGCGTCCCCGGTGCCCTTGGCGGCCTCCCTGACCTTGGACAGCGATGCCGAAGTGGCCTGGGACACCTTGATCGTGTGCAATAGGTTCTCCGACCGGCGGTCATTATATTTTTCAAGCTCGGCCAGCACTCCTTCCGTCACGTAAGCGTCCCAGTCCGGGGGGACCTGCTCCAGCCCGAAGAGGGCTGACGTGTCGAGAACGACCTTCACGAACTGGTTAACGTCGAACGCCTTGATAACTTTACGGAGGCCGGTGCTTTTGGCGTGGAACTTAAATACCGGCTCCTGATAAACGAGGCCCGATGTCACAGATACCTGTGGAGCAAGGAGTCATCGATTTCGTTACTCAGAACAAGCAGGACTATCGCATCTGCACCTCCTGTTCCGGGCCGGTAATGCTCCCGGTGGCGTTGAAGTCCCCCAAGTCCACCGACATCGTCATCGAGATCGGGGAGAACAAGCTTTACATATCCAGGGTACAGGCCAGGTACATCAGAAGGGTGACCTCGGACATGATATACGACCCTGAGGTCGGGCTTTCCTGCAACGCCTATCCCGGGCTCTAGATCCTTTTTGCCAGCTCAGCGGAGCGGAGGGCCATGGATCCCAGGTCCACCTTGGCCTCCTCGTCCAGGATGTCCGTCACCGAGGCGTTGGTTATGACCCTGGACGGCACGGCCGTGCAGTCCTTGCTGCCGTCGCTCATTATGGATATCTCGTAGGTGCCGATGCCCTTGGCGATGCGCTCGATCTCCAGCTTGTCCAGGCCTATGAGCGGACGCAGGACCGGAAGCTCCAGGCCGTATTGCTCGGCCCTTATGTTGTTCAGGGTCTGCGAGGCCACCTGGCCCAGGGAATCCCCCATGACTATTCCGGACGCCCCGACCTTCCTGGCCACCGCTTGCGCGGTTCGAAGCATCAGTCTCTTGCACAGAACGCACTGATAGGCGCTCTGGCACTTCTGCTGGTTGACCGCCTGGTTCTCGCCGTGCGGGGCCATGTAGAGAGGCATCTCCTGCCCGGTCTCCTTGCGCAGAGCTTCGGCCAGAAGAACGGCCTTGCGCACCCCGAGCTCTCCGCAGAAGGGACGGTTGTCCATGTGAAGCAGGACCATCTCCGCTCCGCGCTGGGCCATCAAGCACGCGGCCACCGGGGAGTCTATTCCTCCTGACAACAGAGCGACTAGTTTCATGGTTCAGTTGTTGAGGCGGGGGATCTCCGCCCCGCCGGCCAGGACCAGCCCCGGCTCATCTTCGTCGAGGTCATCGCTCTCTACCACCAGGGCAACCAGCAGGTCGATGAGCTCCTTCATCTGCCTGACCTCCGCTCGAAGGTCCCTGATCTCCCTAGCCAGGTCGGCCTCGGTCAGGAGCCCTACCCCCTCACTCCTTGCCGGTGATGAGGATGGTCTCCACGAAGCCGTAGTCGTCGGCGATCTTCCGCGACTCGTACGTCTCGCAGTGGTCGCAGTACAGCCCCTTGTCCGCCCTCCTGAGCTTGGAGCGGCAATTGCGGCACAAGGACCTAACGGCGCCGAAGTGAGGCTGGGTCGTGTTCAGCTGAATGGACGGCCTGACCTGCATGACCTTGGCGCGGATTATATCGCTGGGCCGGTATTCGCGGCCCACGTCCTGGACGTAGTCCGAGGATATCTTGGAGACGTGTATGGTCCCGTTAGTGTCTCCGGTTATATTTCGGGAACGCCCCTCGACGGCCACGACCTCGCATATGGCCATGGACGCGCGTACGTCGGTCACCTCGCAGAAAACGGAATCGCCGATCGCCAGGGAGACCATGGGATTCTCGGCCTCCACGCTGACGGTCTTATCGTTATCGTTCACCTTCAGCTCACCGGTCAGGGCGGAGTATACTATTCCGTCCTCCTCGTAAGTGCCTTCGGCCGGGAGGTATTCCTCTGCCACGGCCACCTCGTCACCTGGTAAAACCTTTTTCTTGTCACTCATTCCAACACACCTGTCTTTAGAATGTAAAATAGCGTGACGTCGACCTCTTTCTTCGCCTTGCTATGGAATTCGAACATATAAGGGATCCCGAATTTATACCTTTTTAACGGGGTCGCGGTGTACCCAGACCTGCACACGAAACGCTGGACGAAGTCCTCGGTATTGCTCATGTGCAACGAATATATGACTGGCGCGCACCTCATGGCCGCGGTCAGGAACGGCCGGTCGGCGCCCTTGCGCTGCGCCCCGAAGGGAGGGTTCATGATGACCGTGTCCGCTTTTTCCTGGACATCGGAGATGTCCGCCTGGCGGAGCTCAATAACCACGCCGGCCCTGGTCGCGTTGGCCGCGGCCTGCTCTAATGCCGCCGGGTCCTTGTCAAAACCTATGACCTCGTCCGCCCCGAGCAACGCGGCACCGATGCCCAAAGGTCCGGTCCCGCATCCCAGATCGAGGACCTTGCGCCCTTCCAGGTCTCCCCTGGCCAGCGCGTCGAACAAAAGGTCGGCGGCGATGATCGCCGGGGTGGAGTACTGCTCCAGGTCCGGACTTGGAGCGGAAAAGGGGGAAAGGGACTGTAAGGCCATCTCCAGCTCCCTTCTCTTCACCGTTCCACCTCCGGTCCGTTCCAATAAGGACGCACTAGGCCCTCACTGATTGAGCCCCAGGTTCAGGAAGTCGGCGCTGGTGAGGATGCCCACGATCGCCCCCTTGCGGGAGACCAGTATCGCCTCCTCCCTCTGCAGGTGGAACGAGGCCAGATCGATAGGGGTGTCCTCGTTCAGTATGGGGAACGGAACATCCATGATCTCCTCTATCCTGGTCCTCATGACCTCCTCATAGGTCTTCTTCCGGGTCTTGGTCTGCTCTATGGTGTAATCGCGAATGGCATCGTCGGTGAGACCGCCCACTATGCGTTCTCCGACGATCACCGGCAGTTGAGTGAAGCGCCCCTTCATCATCCTCTCCACCGCCTCGCCTATCGTTTGGTCGGGAGTGACGAAGATCACGCCTCTCGTGGCCAGGTCGCCAACTGTAAGCTGCGTTCCGGAACGCACGCCTTCCACCTTCCGGCGCCTTATCACTTCCTCGAAGGCGGACAATATCTTGCGGACGTTGCTGTAGGAGGGATCTATGGTGCCCCTCTCGATCTTGGCGATCAAGGACTGGCTCACGCCGGCCAAGCTCGCCAGTTCCCGCTGCGATAGGTTCAGGCGCTTTCTCATCTGCCGTATCTTGTCGAGGTCGGGCAGCTGCGGTACCAATGCCGTGCGGGAGGATGTCAAGCCGACTTCACCTTCTCTTTTTCATAAAGTGAAATCGCATTAATATCCTTTTCCAGATTTGTATATTATAGTTCTATAGGAATCATGGCCCCTGAGCATGACCTTGGACGGTTTCCTTGGAAAACGTTGATATACGAACGTTGTTCAACGTTTATGAGCGATAATTCGTTAATAATTTCAAATAATAGAACGTAAATCGTAATGTTACCTACGATAATGCCACATAAACCAAGCAAGAAATAAATATGAGGAAAAATTACATGCGTCCGGTTTATGGTCATTCATCTAATAATTTGATTGTAAATAGATTTACAATTGAAAAATAAACAAGAAAATAGACGAATGTCCATGAAAAAAGGTCATATAACCCGGGCGACACCGGGGTATTGCCTCGTGCAATTCATATACTACGTGAAGGAAGTGAGCTACCGATGATAGATGGAACGGACCGGGAGGGCAGGACCGACCGGTTGGGAAGGCCAGTGCGAGCTGAGAACTACACCGCCAGCAGACCGCCGGGATGGCAGGGCCAGCCCGGGGGCTGCGGCATAGCTTCCTGCATCTCCCTGAAGGGTGAGAAGATAGGCGGGGACCGCATCGCCCGGATGCTCACCATCATGGAGGAGAGGGAGAACGGGCTGGGCGCCGGTTACGCCTGCTACGGCCTATTCCCGGAACGCCGGGACCAGTACTGCCTTCAGTTCTTCTTCGACGACGAGGAGGGCAAGTGCAACGTCGAGAACTTCCTCGACGGACGTTTGGACATCCTGCATGACGAGAGGGTCTTCACCCGCGACCGCTCCACCATCTCGCCTCCCTACCCCATGGTATGGCGCTACTTCGCCAACGTTCCGGAGGCTCGGGAGTGGAGAGGTGAGCGCGATCTCGGGGAAGAGGACTACATGGTGGAGATCGTCCAGCATATCAACGAGAAGATACCCAAGGCCTTCTGCGTCTCCAGCGGCAAGGACATGGCGGTCTTCAAGGGTAACGGCTACTCGTACGAGATCGCCGAGTTCTATGACCTCGCCCGGTATTCGGGCACCATGTGGCTGTCGCATTCCCGCTTCCCCACCAACTCACCGGCCTGGTGGGCCGGGGCGCATCCCCTGTCCCTTCTGGACTGGGGAGTGTGCCATAACGGGGAGATCACCTCCTACGGAGTGAACCGCAAGCTGGTGGAGATGAACGGCTACAAGTGCACCGTGCTCACGGACACCGAGGTCGTCACCTATCTCTGGGACCTGCTGGTCCGCCGCAACCGGCTTCCTATCGAGGTGGCCGCCTTCGCCATGGCCCCCTCCACCTTCCAGGAGATCTCCCTGATGCCTCCGGCAGAACGCCGTCTGGCGGAATGGCTGCGAATAACGTACAAGGAAGCATTCCTGAACGGCCCGTTCAGCATCATCGTCGGGAGAAGCCAGCCGGACATCTCGCTGATCGCCCTGGCCGACCGGAAGAAGCTGAGGCCGATGATCGCCGGTCTTTCGCCTGATGAGGGCGTTGCATACTGCGCCAGCGAGGAGAGCGCCATCCGCATAGTGGAACCGGACGCCCGGACCTGGGCGCCTGGTGCCGGCAACCCGTTCATAGCCGTGGCCGGAAAAGGCGTGCTGCGCCGCGGAACAGAGCCTTCCTTCCAGGGGGTGAGCTTGTGAGCGAAAAACCATCCACAAAAAGGCTGGACCACCGCCTACCGGAGAGGTTCGTGCCCACCATCAACTACGACCTGTGCCGGGTGTGCCGCCGCTGCGTGAACGACTGCTCCTACCAGGCGCTGGAGTTCCGGGAGTCCAAGGTAGTGGCATCCGGAGGATGCGTGGCCTGCGGCCGCTGCATAGCGGTCTGCCCGGCCAACTGCATAGAGATCCGTCCCGTTCCGCCCCAGTTCGCCCCGCACGGCAACTGGTCCGAACGCAGCAGGAGATCGATCCTGGCCCAGGCCAGCTCAGGCGGCGTGCTATTGTCGTCCTGCGGCGCGGACGACCCGCACCCGGCGATATTCGACGACCTGCTGCTGGACGCGGCGCAGGTGACCAACCCCTCCATCGATCCCCTTAGGGAGCCGGTGGAGACCGTCACCTACCTGGGCCGGCGCCCGGGCAAGTTGGAGGTCTGCGACGGGAAGGTGATGATACGCGAGGATGATACCCCGCTGATACGGATGGACATGCCCCTGATGTTCGGGCACATCTCCCTCGGTTCGATATCCTACAACGCCCAGAAGGCGCTGTTCATGGCCGCCAAGGAGCTCAACATCGTGGCCGGCAGCGGGGAGGGCGGACTGCACCCGGACTTCTACCAGTACGCCGACCGCATCTGTTCGGAGGTCGCTTCCGGCCGCTTCGGCATCAAGCCGGAGTACCTCAAGGGAGTGGCCGCAGTGGAGATCAAGATCGGCCAGGGCGCCAAGCCCGGCCACGGAGGGCATCTGCCGGGGGAGAAGGTCACCACCATGATCTCCGAGACTAGGATGATCCCTCTCGGTACGGACGCATTATCGCCGTACCCGCATCACGACATCTACAGCATCGAGGACCTGGCGCAGCTGATATCCGTCCTCAAGGAGAGCACCGAGTACCGCCTGCCGGTGGGGGTGAAGATCGCCGCCGTGCATAACGTCGGAGCGATCGCCTCCGGGCTGGTGCGGGCGGGAGCTGACTTCCTCACCGTGGACGGTTTCAAGGGCGGCACCGGCGCCGCGCCCCGGGTCATAAGGGACCACGCCGGCCTTCCGGTCGAGGTGGCCATTGCTGCCGTCGATAGGCGGCTGACGCAAGAAGGGCTGCGCAACCGGGTGACCGTCTGCGCCGGGGGCGGCATACGCTCCTCGGCGGACATGATCAAAGCGATAGCGCTAGGCGCGGACGTGGTCATGGTCTCCACCTCGGCCATGGTGGCCATGGGCTGCCGGGTGTGCCAGCAGTGCCACCGCGGCCTGTGCTCCTGGGGCATCGCCACACAGAGAGATGATCTCACGTCAAGGCTGGACTCGAACGTGGCCGCCGCCCGCATCGTGCGCCTGTTCCAGGCCTGGAACGAGGAGCTGAAGGAGGTCCTGGGGGCCATGGGAATAGATGCCGTGGAAAGCCTGGTCGGCAACCGTGACCGACTGCGGTACCGCGGCCCCAACCCCAAGATCGCCGAAGTGATGAACGTCAAGCACATCGGGGAAGGGTGGGGCTGATGAAGGACGTCTGCAAGCCCAAGGGGCACTCCCACGAGTGCGACTGCGG
>JBFYNB010000041.1:0-14756 GCA_041304605.1 Methanomassiliicoccales archaeon | reverse complement strand
CTCCAGAAGCTCGATTACCTTCCGGGGCTGCATTTCGTTCACGGAGAGCGTGGCGTCCGGCATGTCCGTGCGGACGCCGAGCGAGCGTGCCTGCGCCCTGATCGACTTGACGTCCTTGGGGAAGCAGGAGCCGCCGAAGCCGCAGCCGGCCTTGAGGAACAGCGGGCCTACGCGGGGGTCCATGCCCACGCCCTTGGCCACCTCGCGGAAGTCCAGTCCCAATGACTTGCACAGATTTCCGAGCTCGTTGACCAGGGATATGCGGGCGGCCAGGAAGGCGTTGGAGGCCATCTTGATCATCTCCGCCGTGGAGAGGTCGGTGCGCAGTACCGGCGCCTCGATCCTTTCGTAGAGAGAGGAAACTTCCCGGTACGCCCGATCGTCCACGGCGCCTATGACCACCCGGTCCGGGTTCAGGAAGTCCTTGACCGCCATCCCCTCCTTTAGGAACTCGGGGTTCATGGCCAGTCCCAGGTCCTCCTCGGCCTTGCCGGACGTTCTGAGGAGCAGAGGCCTGACCAGGTCCCTGGTGGTGTTCGGGGGCACGGTGCTCTTCACCACCACGGTGTGCCGTCCCTTCTTTTTGGCGAGGGCCTTTCCCAGGTCCTCCGTGGCCTTCAGAAGGTACTTCAGGTCCAGCGAGCCGTCCTCGTGGGACGGCGTTCCGACGCACAGGAACGTGATGTCGGTATCCGGAACCTCAGAGTAATCGGCGGTGGCCCTGAACGAGCCGGACCTCAGGTGATTTCGCAGCAATTCCTCCAGGCCTTCCTCGAAGATCGGGGGCACGCCTTCGTTTATGCTGTTCACCTTTTCTCTGACGGTGTCAACGCAGAGCACCTGGTGGCCGAGTTCGGCGAAACAGACCCCCGAGACCAGCCCGACATACCCAGTGCCGATTATGGATACCTTCATTGGAACAACCTTCCACAAGAATGCGATGAAATTATTTAAGCTGCGACCAGGTCGCGCTCCAGCCGTGGAAAGCATTACTAAATGGCATGGTCATTGCCCCTTCAAAGGTGCCTAGTTGCCCGCAGACACACCCACCTATCGGATCCTGGTTATAACACCAGACTATCCGCCCCGCTACACCGGCGGCTGCGCCTTCAGTTGCCAGCTTCTGGTGGAAGGGCTGAGGTCCCGCGGGATACGCACCGATGTGTGGGCTTTCAACGGCGACCCTTCTCCTCCGGCCGAGAGCGACATGGGAGAGACCGTTTTCTTCCGAACCTCTCCCACCCTCGGAGGATTGAACCGGCTGGCCTACAGAGAACTGCGCAGGCGGGCCCCCGAATGCGACATCATTCACGTTTACAACACCCAGCAGCTTCCCGCGGCGGTTCGGTACGGCAAGCAACGGAACAAGAAGGTCACGGCCACCCTGAACAACCTGGCGCCGATCTGCACGAACCCTAGCGAATACGTGGAGGGGGAATGCGCGAGCTGCCGCCCGCTGGATTCCCTGGCCTGCGCCATGCGCCGCCCCGGGCCGCTGCGAATGCGGGTCTTCATGCCTTATCATTGGTTGCAGTTCGTCTGGTTGCACCGGCGGTCCCGGCGGGCGGACGGTTACATCGCCCTCTCGGAAGCGACAAAACAATGCTATCTGGACGCCGGTTACGATCCGGATCTGATCAGGCTCATTCCGAACATGTACGATCCCCAGCTGCGAACGGACCCCTCCCCGTCGACCAACGTCGGGCGCAACAAGGTGATCCTGTACGTCGGAAGGCTGGAGGCGGAGAAGGGGCTTCAGGTCCTGATCAAGGCGTTCGCCCAGCTCACCGAAGGGAGCGTGCTTTACATCGTAGGGAAGGGCAGCTACGAGCCGCAGCTGAAGCAGATGGTCAGCGACATGGGTCTGGAAGGCCGGGTCATATTCACCGGTTTCATGGAAAAGGAGGAGATAGGCCGCTACTACGATATGGCTGACGTGTTCGTGCATCCCGCGCTATGGCCGGAGCCTTTCCCGCGCACCATCCTGGAGGCCCTTTCGCACCGGTTGCCGATGCTGGTCTCGGACAGCGGGTCCTCCGCCGCCATTCTGGGCAGGGCGGCCCTATCATTCAAGAACGGTGACGAATCTGATCTCGCTAAGAGGCTCCAGCTGCTGCTGGATGACGAACTGCTTCGCCGCCTGACGGCCCAGGCCGGGGAGGAGGTCCTCCGCCGGTACCATCCGGACACCGTGATGTCCCAGATCATGGACTTCTACGGTTCCTTGTTCTCCTGAACCGGGTTCGCAGCGTCCTCCGTCCGGTTCTGGGGGACCTCACTGGCGACCTTCTCGTCCTCCGCCTTCTTCTTCTCGGCCGCCACGATGGCCTCGGCCTTCCTCAGCTTTCGCTGCTTGCGGCTCTCCTTGGAGCGCAGGTCCTTGGCGAAGCCGGCGTCCTTCCATTCCGGACGGTACAGCAGCAGCTCCAGCACGTAGTAGACTATCCACAGCCCGGTGCCGACCATCAGCAGCAGGAGCAGCTTGGAGTAGTCCAGGTTGATCGATATCTCCTCTATCGAATCGAAGACGAACTTGCCTCCCAGACCGATGACCCATATCCAGTACAGGGTGATCAGGACCATTATGACGGCCGGAACGAAGCGGGATACGGAGCCCTTGGGATAGAAGCCCTTGAAGAAGGCCAGGGCGGCCATGGGGACGCCCAGCATCACCATGTATGAGGAGATGTCGTCCAGATCGGACATCATGGAGTCCACCTCCTCCACGTTCAGGGAGGAGAATCCCGCCTTCATGAGGATTATGACCATCAGCGGTATGATCACGAACCCGATCAGCGTGGAACGGGCCAGCTTCAACCCGTTGAACAGCGAACCGTACCTCAACCGGAAGTCGTGGTAGAAGCGGTGGTCCTTGGGGTCCTCCTTCTCTTTGACCGCGATCTTACCTTCCTTCTCCAGGAACGGGCGGCGGTTATCGGCGAACTCGCCGAACTGCATCAGCACCGCCAGCAGCGCTGGGAAGAAGAACAGGACGAATATCAGGTAAAGGTCCAGCTCGAAAGCCTCCCGGGCGATGACGTCCTCGGTTCGGCCGCCTAGCAGCAGCGAGAAGACGTAGACGATCACCAGCACGGAGGCGGTGATGGCGAACAGGAAGCGCGAGTAGCTCCCTTTCGGGTACGCGCCCTTGAAGAATCCCAGGGCGGTCAGGACGATACCGAAGATGAGAACAAGGGTCTGCATCTCCGTCAACAGGTCAGCCACCCTTTGCGGTCCGTCCTGGGCGGTCAGCATCATCAGTCCGAAGGTGAACAGCATGTACGGTACCGCCAGATACTTCAGGGCGTGCATCGAGGCGGTTATCACTCCTTGTACTGGGAAGAGGTGCTTCCTGTCGAACTCACCGATGTTCATAGTCCTGACCCCCACTGCTCGATGAACACCTGCTCATCCAGTCCTTTGTATGACTGGTAGAAAACACTCAATCGAATGCCTACCTGCTCATCTCCGTTGTTCACCCGATCGTACGCGTCCTGTGTCAAGGGGATCCAATAGGCGTTCGATACCTGGTCCCACATAATAACGAACTCGCTCACGCTGCCCTGAGTTCCCTGGGTGTCCCAGTACTCGAGGTAAACCTGGGCCTGTTGCCCCTGGTATGTCTGGTAGGTTCTGAAGCTGTAGGAAACGATCAGGTAATGGTCGTAACCGTCGCTGTGAATGCTAGCGCTTTCCCATTGCAGGTCGAGGTCGTAAATGGGATCTCCGCTCCCTCCGCCACCTCCCCCGCCCATGTTCAGATCTGACTCATCATAAGCGGAGCAGTCCAGGATGTAGAGGGTGGTGCGCACGGTGGCGTTGGCGGTGTTGTTTATCAAACGGTCATAAGCCTCCTGCGAGAGAGGTATCTTCGCCATCTCGTTCACCTGTGGTGAGAGATAGACGGACTGGGTCACGTTGCTGGTGTACCCGTCGTCCCTATACTCGGTGATAGTGAATGATTGAAGGCCGTTCAGCACATCGTCGGCTCTGAATGAGAATGGTACATTAACGTAATGATCGTCACCTTCATCCACAGGCTGGGCGCCCCACTCTTGGACCTGCAGGTCGCTGATGAACGGCCCCCATCCCATGTCGCTGTTGGCCTCCACGCTGAGCTTGACCATGTCCAGGGTGTACTGCGCGGAGATCTTGGCATCGAACATCATCTCCGTGCCGTTGAATATGAGGTCGGAACGCACCTGCCGTTCCAGGTCGAGCAGGTCCAAGGATATCTCGATGGCCACATCGGTCTCCTCTCCGGCGGGAATGTCCATCTGCTCACCCTCGCTCTCCGCCAGCACGTCCCCCTCCTCGTTCATGAATATGAAGGACACCTGCAGATCGTTGATGTCGAAGAACCCGTCGTTGCGCACGGTTATGGGCATCTCGATGCGAATGGTGCTGCCCTCCAGGGTCATACCACCCTCTCTGTCACTCTCCAGGTCGAGACCGATGCCGCCCGTCAGCAGCGGAAGTATGCTCAGAACGACTATCGCCGCCACCATCAGTTTGAAGGCGACGATGATCAAGCGGGTGGCCACCAGGGGCAGCTTCATGCAGGGACGCAGTTACATTATGACTTATGAACCTATGCCGCTGCCAGTCGTCCCTCGGTAATCAGGGCGTAAAGTTAATTGGCATCATGACCATAGGGACGCACGTGAGCGAGATCAGGGTGAGGAAGCGCAAGCGGCTCCGGGAGAAGGAGCTGAAGGCACTGATTGACGCTTTGCGTTCGGCCACTGGTGTGGACATAATCGGTCCCAAGGACACGGTGGACACCGCCGAGGGTCCGGAATGCGAGCTGATAATCATCAACAATGTCATCGAGGGCATGATGGTCGACGGCCGTCCGTTCCCCACCATCCGCGGGCTCCTCAAGCACAAGGCCACCAAGAACTTCGTGTCAGTGGACATGGGCGCCGTGCCCTACGTGACCAACGGAGCGGATGTCATGGCCCCGGGAATAGTGGAGGTCGACCCGGACATAAAGGAAGGGGACCTGGTCTGGATCCGGGACGCCACGCACAAGCGGCCCTTGGCCATCGGAAAGGCCCTAGCGTCCGCCGAGGTCATGTCCGCCAAAGCTCCAGGCAAGGTCATCAAGAACCTGCACTTCGTGGGCGACAAGATCTGGAAGTACGACGAAAGGTGAGCCGCCGATCGCCTGCTGGGGTGCGATTCAGATAGATTAATATCGAATAGATGCCATAACTCAGGCAACCGAGGGATGCAATGCCGATTCTCAAGAAACCGCTGGGAAAGGGGAAGGAAGACGTCAAGAGCGTGGAGACCGACCAGTACATCGATCTAGGGGCCTTGTACTTCCAGGAGGAGAGCGCCGTCTCCGCTGGGGGCATAAAGATCGCCGAGATCTACCGCTACGAGGACGTGGGTCCGATAACCCAGCCGGTGTACCAGGGCAATATCCTCATGATCGACTACTCGCCGATCGCCAATGACCAGAACACCCTGAAGCGCATCACCAACGAACTGAAGTCGGTGGCCAGGGACACCAACGGGGACGTGGCGGCCATCGGCAACAACTTCATCGTCGTCGCGCCCAACGGCATCCGCATCGACCGGAAGAAGATAAAGGGCGGCTACCAGTAGGCCCCCGGCCCCCATCCCGGGGCCCCAGCTCATTTTTCATGTCCGGGCAGAAGATAATCCACGACAGCGTGCATGGCAGCGTCAAGGTGGACGGTGCCTTTTTGGAGATATTGCACCGCCCCGAGATGCAGCGGCTGCACGGGGTCAAGCAGCTCGGCCTGGCGCATCTCGTTTTCCCGGGAGCCAACCACACCCGCTTCGAGCACTCCCTCGGCACGTACCACGTGGCCGACCTTATGTGCGATGCGTTGGGGCTCAGCAAGGAGGACCGCGATCAGGCGCTGGCCTCAGCGTTGCTTCACGACCTGGGTCACGCCCCGTTCTCGCACACCCTCGAGGAGGTGCTGGAGAACCGCTTCTCCCTGGACCACATGGAGATCGGGGCGGCGCTCATCGACGGCCGCAGGAGCGTCTTCAGGGAGGACGAGGAGGAGCTCATAGGCAGCATCGGCACCATCTCCGAGCTGCTGGAGCGGAACGGCATCTCCTCCGAGGCGGTATCGGACATCATAGTCTCCCCGGGGCACAAGGCCCGACGGGGGCAGAGCATGATAACCGAGACCAGCGGGCAATCCCATTTCAACTCCCACGATTACCTGAACCAGATGCTGCACGGTCCGGTCGACGCCGACCAGATGGACTACCTGCTTCGGGATGCTCACTATACGGGCGTGGCCCACGGCACCATAGACATCGATCGGCTCATTCACACCATCGCCTTGCACCACGGCGACATCGTGGTGAAAAAGAACGGCATGGTGGCCGCCGAGGGGCTGATGGTCGCCCGGGCGCTCATGTACACCTCGGTCTACTTCCACAAGACCGTGCGCATAGCGGAGATGATGCTCTGCAAGGCGGTGGAAGCGGCGGACGATTCCATTGCCGAAGGACTGCAGAGGGAGAGCGACGCTTCCCTCGTGGAACGGTTGATCGCGCAAGGGGGCAGTCCCAAGCGCATAGTCACTCTTCTCCGCTACCGCCATCTGTACAAGCGCGCCTTCTCCGTGTACGTCCCGGACATGAGCGAGGAGGACGCGGAGAGACTGCTGCCTATAACCGAGTACCGACGCCGCAAGACGGTCGAGGCGACGATAGCTGACCGGGCCGGCGTGGACAGGTCCGAGGTCATCCTGGACGTGCCGTCGAGGCAGCTCATCACCGGGGAGGTGCGCAAGGGCAAGACCGAGGTGCCGATACTGAACGGGGAAAGGGTGCGACCGTTGACCAGGTTGAGCCCCATCAGCAAAGCGCTGCAGTCCCGCGGGGTGCACGACTGGGCGGTGATGGTGTCCTGTCCCGAACGGCACGTGGAAAGGGTGGAAAAGGCGGCTGTAAAAACGTTAGGCGACCTCTAACCCTTCATCACACCGATGGGCGTGAGCTTGGCCACCGGGCGGGAAAGTCCAGCGCCGACCACCACTCGTATGACGTCGTCTATGTCCTTGTAAGCTCCCGGCGCCTCCTCCTGGATGCCGTCGCGGGTGCTTCCCTTGAGGTAGATGCCCTTGGCCTCCATCTCCTGGTTTATCGCCTTAACGGAATAGGAGCGGATGGCCGCCTCTCTGGACATGATCCTGCCGGCGCCATGGCAGGTCGATCCGAACGACTCCTGCATGGCCTGTTCGGTACCGACCAGGACGTAAGAACCGGTGCCCATGTCTCCGGGGATCAGCACCGGCTGCCCCACGGAACGGTAGATGGACGGGACCTCCGGGTGCTCGGCCGGGAAGGCCCGGGTCGCTCCCTTCCGGTGCACGTACACCTTGCGCCTCTTCCCCTCGTAGGTGTGCTCCTCCACCTTGGCGATGTTGTGCGCCACGTCGTAGACCAGGTTCATGCCCATGTCCTCGGCCCGACGGGCGAACACCTTCTCGAACGATTGGCGCACCCAGTGCATTATCATCTGCCGGTTGGCCCAGGCGTAGTTCGCCCCGCAGGCCATGGCGGCGTGGTAGTCCTGCCCTTCCCTGGAGTTGATGGGAGCGCAGGCCAGTTGCCTATCCGGCAACCTCAGGTTGCGGTCCTTGACCGCTCTCTCCATGACCTGCAGGTAATCGGTTGCGATCTGATGGCCGCAGCCGCGGGAGCCGCAATGGATGGAAACGGTGATCTGCCCCTCTTCCACCAGTCCGAAAGCTTTGGCGGCGACGGGGTCGAAGATCTTCTCCACCCTGTCCACTTCCAGGAAGTGATTGCCGGAACCGAGCGAACCGACCTGGGGCACGCCGCGCTGCTTGGCCTTCGCGGAAACCTTGGAGGCGTCGGCGTTCCTCATGCGGCCGTTCTCCTCCGTTCGAACGAGGTCCTCGGACCAGCCGTAGCCTTCGGCAACAGCCCATTCCGCTCCCTCTTCCAGGATGCGGTCTATCTGATTGGCGGCGACGTCGACCACTCCCTTGGAGCCGACCCCGGCCGGTACGTTCTGGAACAGGGTGTTGATGAGCTCCTTGATCCTCGGCGTGACGTCGTTCACGCCCAGGTCCGTGGTGATCAGCCGGACGCCGCAGTTGATGTCAAAACCGATGCCGCCGGGGGATATCACTCCCTCCTCGGCGTCCATGGCCGCCACCCCGCCAATGGGAAATCCGTAACCCCAGTGGATGTCCGGCATGGCTAGCGACCTTCCGACCAGACCGGGAAGGCAGGCCACGTTGGCCGCCTGCTCCGGTGAGTTGTCGGAAACGATGGTCTTTATCATCTTCTCGTCCGCGAAGATGACCGCGTCCCCGTTCATGCACTCCTTGTAGGAGCGGGGGATCTTCCAGCGATAGTCATCGATCTTTTCCAGCGGACCGTTCCAGCTCAATTCTTTCACCTCAGGCTTAAAAACCCATGCAGCTTCCCTGATTTATAGGAAACCCCCAGGGTGGTTCCCAACAATGATAATCGGCGAACATCATTAATAGCCATAGGATTCATAGTTCTGCAAATTCCATGGTAGAGCTTAGTCCCTTTGCGCCTGCCTTCCTGTTTCTGGCGATATCAGAGGTCGTACTCGGGTCGTACGTGCTGATGAAGGGGCGCCTATCCCCGGTGAACCGCTCCTTCTTCGCGCTAACGTTGTTGGCCGGGATCGGCAGCGTGCTGGACCTCATGGTGGCCAGTGTCGGTTCGGAAGAACAGGCGCTTTGGACCTTCCGGCTGCTGGTCTTCCTTCTCATCGTGGAGATGGGCGTGGCCTACCGGCTCAGCACCATGGTCCCCCACCCCGTGCCCATTCTGCTTTTCGGAAAGAACCGTTGGGCGTACGAGATCTCCGTGGTAGCGGTCGCCCTGCTCACCACTTTCTCAGTAGGGGGAATGGTGGATGACGATTATGGCTGGATGCCGGAGAGCGATCTTCCGTTCGCTCTGCTGGTCCTGCTCCTGTTCGCCTACCTGGCGTTGCTGTCGGTCACCTTGTTCAAGCGATGGGGAGGTCTCCTCGGTATCCAGAAAAGGCAGGCCATGGTCTTCAATGCCGCCCTGGCCATTCCAGCACTGGTGATGATAGCCATAATGGCCCTGTCGGTGTTCGGTGCCGAGGTCCCTCGCATCTACGGGTTTGGTGAGCTGATCTCCGTCTTCGTGGTGGCTTACGGGATACTGCGCTACCAGCTGCTGGTGCTTCCCAGGGTGGTCGAGCCGGCCGTTCCCCACCGCCCCGTGCCCTCTCTCACAAAAGGCAGGGCCTACCTATTCGAGTTCGCCTCCCCCGACCGCATGTTCGAATCGGTGGCCCATGAGATGTCGGGAGGGATGTCCGCCTTCATAATCGCCCGAACGCATCCCGATCAGCTTAGGGCCAGGTATCAGCTCATGCACACCCCCATATTGTGGCTGGCCCAGACCCCAGGACCGGAACGGGTGGACCCCTCCAACGTTCAGATGCTGACCCACATGACCATGGAGTTCTTGCGAAAGGGGCCGTCCATCATAGCCATGGAGGGCCTGGAGTACCTGATTCTGAACAACGACCTGAACAAGGTGCTGAAGTTCCTGGCGCAGCTGAGGGACGAGGTCATCGTGGAGGGCTCGATCCTTCTCGTTTCCGTCGACCCGCGAACGCTAACGGAAAGGCAGAAGGCCATACTGGAGCGGGAGCTGGAAGTGGTTAAGGAATGAAAAAGGGGCCGAGACCGCGATTTGAACGCGGGTCCGGGGATCCACAGTCCCCAAGGATAACCAGGCTACCCCATCCCGGCCATGATGGGATTTCAGCATTGCGTCAAGCTTAATAAATATTCGCCCTCTCACTCGAAGGGGAACACCGAATAGAGGATGGCGAACTTGGGCCTGCCCTCCTCTGGATGCTTGTCCGAGAGCTCCTTCAACTTGTCGTCTAGGTCGGATATGAGCTTCTCCGCGTCCCGGGCGGCGGAATCGCTCACCGGCAGGATGACGTAGTTCGCGCCGAAAGGGTAGTTCGGCCGCTCGGCGACGTTCATGAAGTAATCCTTCCGTTCGTCCATGGTGCGTATCCCGCGGTTCAAGATCCCCTTGATGGCGCCCAGCGCGGCGAAGACGATGTTCAAGCGCTCAGCGATGTCCACGGAACTGACCCCGGCGGCATCGCCCATTATCCCCGGCTCGAACGCGGAGCGATAGTACTTTTCCACCAGGTTGCCGACGAGTTCCGTGCGGGTGGGGACGATCAACCCGGCCTCCAGGAGCTTCTTGATGTGGTACTGGGCGTTCTGCACGCTCAGACCCAGAAGGTCGGAAATGGCCGTGGTGGTCATCTCTCTTATGGCAAGCAAGGATAGGATGGCCAGACGGTTGGGGTCCGACAGCACCTTGATCTGTTCGACACCTATCTCGGTCATTTTGCACCACTAAAATCATTTTTTAACGTTGTAGTAGGAAGGTAATGATTAAATATTATTTCAATCATCGTTCAAATGCGATTATACCGATAAGAAATCACTAAAGAGGTGAGTTAAGTGAAGAAGAACCTAGGCCAGCCGAACTTTGTCATAGTCAACGGCAACATATTTTTCCTCCGCGCGTAGATCACCGCTGACGATGAACAATCCTCCTTTTTTTATTTTTTCTTATTCACCAGACGATAGTAATTAATCATGCGCCCTCAATCAAGGGCGGATGCGGGACAAGGCCGGGCTGCTGCTTCCGATATTCATAATTGCGGTAGCCGAGGCCTTCAACTTCGGCGGCTCGGCCGAGTCCTGCCTGGGGTTGCACGCCCTGAACATCTTCGTGTGCATACTTCTTCCGATCTGGTCCGATAAGCGCATGCTTATCTACCAATCATTCGCGCTGGTCTCTTTGCTGCGTGTCCTGAACATCGGGATGCCGGTGTTCTTCTCGGAAACGCTGCTCTGGATGCCATTCGTCTACGGTCCGATAATCGTCGCCGGCTACATCGTCTGGAGGCAGACGGTGGTGGAGGCCGGCAAGCTCCATTGGCGGAACCTGATGCGTTTCCTCAACGGTCACGGGCTGCGGCCGAACGTCAAATGGAAGTGGGAGTACCTGCTCATCGCCATAATATTCGGCTACCTGGTCGCCAACCTGGAGCACTTCGTCCTGGATAACACGGCCTTGGTCAGGGACCTGGGCCCCCTGGACCTGAGCAAGTTGTTCCTGGTGATGGTTGTTTTCGTAGGGTTCGGCGAGGAACTGATCTTCCGCGGGCTGCTGCAGAGTTCGGTAGGCGAGCAGCACGGCAAGTACGTCGCCGTCTTCGTCTCCGCCCTGATGTTCGCCATCATGCACTCTGGCTACCAGAGCGTTCCATATCTTGTTTTCGTCTTCGGGGTCGGGCTGGCGCTCGCATACGCCTACGAGATCACGGGCAGCCTCGGTCTGGTCGCTCTGATGCACGGCATACTGAACTTCTTCCTGTTCTCTTTCCTGCCGTTCGGCTACGGACTGCTACCTTGAACCTGTCCATCTTCGGGAATGATGTTTTGCGACCGTCAAGGGACATAAAAGAGCCTCTTTGTTGAATTAGAATCATCCCCTTTATTATCGAAGGCGGAATCCTACAGACTCCCGGCGATACCAATATCATCGCCGTGGTGAATGATTACGACGGTGCAGAAGATGAAGCGGGACCTAACCACCATGCTGGACGTCCAGAAAGACATACTGGACATATTGGATACGGCCGAGGAGATGAAGAGGAAGCGGGACATGGACTTTCAGCCGCTGAAGGGCAAGGTCCTGGCCATGATCTTCGAGAAGTCCTCCACCCGCACCAGGGTCTCCTTCGAGGTGGGGATGATCGAGCTTGGCGGTTTCGCTGTTACGCTGAACACCAAGGACCTGCAGATGGGCCGCGGGGAGACGGTGGCGGACACCGCCCGCGTCCTCTCCCGCTACGTCGACGGCATAATGTACAGGGCTTACGAGCATGAGATGGTCATGGAGCTGGCGAAGCACGCCACCGTCCCGGTCATCAACGGTCTGGACAACTTCGAGCACCCCTGCCAGATCATGGCCGACCTGCTGACGGTGAAGGAGCACCTGGGCAGGTTGAAGGGAATAAAGATGGCTTACGTGGGCGACGGCAACAACGTGTGCAACTCGCTCATGCTCGGCTGCGCCATGGTCGGGATGGACCTCTCCTGCGGATGCCCCAAGGGCTACGAGCCCGACCCCGGCGTACTGAAGAATGCCAAGGCCATCGCCAAGAAGAACGGCTGCAAGCTCAGCATCGTGGAGTCTCCCAAGGAAGCGGCCAAGGACGCCGACGTCGTTTACACGGACGTCTGGGTCTCCATGGGCCAGGAGGAGGAGCAGAAGCTGAGGGAGAAGATCTTCAAGCCCTACCAGGTCAACGCCGACCTGATGTCCGTGGCGCACAAGAACGCCATAGTCATGCACTGCCTGCCGGCGCACCGTGGCATGGAGATCACGGATGAAGTTATCGACAGCGAAGCGTCGGTCGTGCTGGACCAGGCCGAGAACCGCCTGCACGCTCAGAAGGCCATCATGGTCGCTCTGATGGGCTGAACCGGTCCTTCTGCCCACCGATCTCTTCATCCAAGGCCTCCAGGAAGGCCTTTATCTTTCTCTTGGGAATGGTGGCGCCAGCAGCGACGTTGTGCCCGCCGCCCACACCCTTTACCTTCAAGGCAGCCTGCTTCATCGCCTCGCCCAGGTGGATCCCTTTATCGACCAGCTCCCGCTTCATGCGTCCGGACACCTTGACGCGTTCTCCGGAAGAACCGTTCTTACCCTGAAGGGTGACGTCCTCCTCCATGGAATCAGGTGAAACATCGGTCAGGGCGATGAGGGGCATATCGTCGCGAACGGAGAAGCGGGGTTCTTCAACGTTAGGCCTCTGGTCCAATGCCATGCCAACTATGATGCCAAGGATGGTGTCCTCGGCGGTGAGGGTGTACTTGAACTTGTTGTTGTTCTGCTTGCTGTCTATACGGCCCCTGAGATACTGGATATGTTTAAGGGCGACTATAGAGTGGATCTCCTCCATTCCATTTTTCAGATTTTCGCGATGATTTCCAAGCTTGGACATCGCATCGGTGGAAAAGGACACCGGATCCAGACAGGCCTTGATGATCAGCTCTCCTTGGAACACCTCGTTCTTCTCTTCCCCGTTCGCCAATTGCTGTTCTACGATCGGTTCTTTCGGACCGACCTCGCTCTTGGAATGGAGGTATCGACCTGAAGCGTTCAGCATGGTGGCGAACTCCTTGGCCTCCCGGCTTGCCGAGCCGATGGGATACTTGGGAAAGAGGTAGACGTCCCCCAGCATGCCGTCCAGGATGGCCGGGTCCTTGCCCATGCTCTGTAAGGAGTTACGTAGCGCGATCTTGAGTATGTTCCGGGATCCGCTGTCAAGCTCCGACCAGCTGTAGAACTTGCTGAGGTTCTCATCCTTGATGGAAAGGTTACGTCGGCCGCGGTACGTGTTGACTCCATGGCTCTTGAACAGTTGGCTGATGTCGCTGAACGTGCACTCGCATCCTATGGCCTTGAGGTCATTGGAGAAGGCGATCATGGCCACCGCCGTCCGGGTGACCCAGCCAAAGAAGGGCAGGTCATCCTCCACCACCTGAAGGACCCCAATTCCCAGGGCGTCCTCGATCACGGACGTGTGAAGGGGGCCTTCCAATCTTCGAGCCTTTTTGTCCTGCAGATCGCCCACGGCGCCGACTATGGCCAGGTACGCCAGGTCGACGTTGGCCGGATCGAGCTCCCTGGCCACGAAATATGTGCAGCCCGCCCCGCTCAGATGGGTGGATCCTTCGAATCCGAACTCTACTGGATTGAGCATGTTTTCCATGCCCCCGAAGAACTCCAGGAAGGATTGCCCGCTCCCGAAGATGTGGTGATGATCGGTAATTATGCAGCGGGACCGGTCGATGGATTTGTAGGACCCAGCTCCGAGATCGCAGATCCACACCAGGTCCTCTTCGGAGGAATTTATGAGATTGATGTCCTTCTCGCTCATGGACTTCAGGAAATGGACCTTGGGGTCCAATCCCATTCTTTCCACGGCGCGGTAGGCAATGGCCGCGGATGAGACACCATCCGCGTCGATGTGCGAGAATATCGCTACCGACCTCGCGCTCTTAACGCGGGCAGCGAGGCTCTTCGCCCTGTCAATAAAGGCCTGGGCATCCCCGGTCATCTGCCGCACCCCAAAAGCGAGCTCTCCTCCAGCCTGCCGTACACCACCTCGGCCAACTGCTCCAGGTTCTTAGTGTCCTCCTGGTTGTAGCGGCGGAGGAGCTTCAGGGCGTTCTCGTTGCCCTTCCGTTCCCAAAGATGCCAGAGATAGACCGCCTCCTCCCCGGTGACGTACGCCACCTCCTGCGGACGGCGGTAGCCGAGCAGGACCTCGACCTGTTTCAATCCCCCGCGCAATCCCACCTTGGGGCAGGCGTGTCTCAGGTCGTAATGGGGGACCTTGGGGACGGAGAAGGGGAACTCCCTCTCGATCATCGGCAGATCGAAGGTGCTGCCATTGAAGGTCACCATCATCTTCGTTCCGTCGAGCGACCTTGCCAAATTCTCCGAGCTGAGGTCCATACCCCTGGTCAGAGTGGTCGTCTCGCCGTTACGGTGCACCGATATCATGGTTATGATGGTACCAGGCCCGAGCCCGTTCGTCTCTATGTCCAGGTAGGCGGTATCGTCCTTCAGACGGAGGTACATGCGCCAATGCTGTC
>JBFYNB010000040.1:0-15104 GCA_041304605.1 Methanomassiliicoccales archaeon | reverse complement strand
GTCGGTGCGTTGGGCCAGATAGTGGGCGGAGAGCTGGCGGACATCATGGGCCGCCGCAAGATAATGATAATCGCCATGGCCGCCCGCTGCATGATGTTCCTCGCCCTGGCCTACGTCATCTCAGGTGGGGCGGACATCTTCGTGATCACGATAATGGTCTCCCTGAGCAGCCTGGCCGGGTCGTTCTTCGAACCGGCCTCGAACGCCTTGATCGCGGACGTCGTGGAGCCGAAGAAGCGTCTTGAGGCGTACGGTCTTTTACGCATAGGCGGCAACGTCGGGTGGACGCTTGGACCTCTGCTAGGCGGCCTGCTGTCCATGATATCCTATCCTTTCCTGTTCATCATCAGCGCCGCGGCCACTGGAACGGTCTCCATAATAGTGTTCTTGTTCGTGGCCGAGAGCATATCGTCCGGAGCGCGCCGCCAGAAGCTGTCCCTGCGCGACCTGGGCCGGCTCAGGAACGACCACCGTTTCCTGGCCTTCTGCCTGATCTCCATACCGCTGTTCATGATGTTCGGGCAGATGGCCTCCAACTACGCTGTCTTCTCGACCGAGATAATCGGCATAACCAACGCCGAGATCGGGTACATATACGCGGTGAACGGGCTGATGGTGGTGTTCATGCAGTTCCCCATCTCCCGCTCCATCAACCATCTGCGCATGACCAAGGCCATGGCCGCCGGCTCCCTGCTCTACGCCATCGGCTACGGCATCGTAGGACTGACGCCCTACATCGGGATAGGGCTGCCGCACTGGCTGTTCTCGCCAGGGTTCCTTTACTTGGCGATGTGCATGTTCATCGTGACCATGGGCGAGATGGTGGTATCCCCGTCCTCCATGACGCTTGTGGCCAAGATGTCCCCCGAATCGGAACGGGGACGGTACCAGGGAATGTACGGGCTGGTGAGCAACTTCGGCTTCTCCGCCGGACCGTTCTTCGGCGGCCTGCTGTTCGACGCCTTCACCGGGGACCCGATCTTCATGTGGGCCGGCATAGGCTCCTTCGGCCTGCTGGCCGCCCTGGGATTCCTGGGTCTCGGAAGACGCATACCGGAGAAGACCGACCGGATAGACGAGGATTAGTACGGAAGATACTGGATAGAACGCAGGTCCCCGTCGATGCGGGCCAGCATGCCCATGCCCGCCCGGGCGTCCAGCATGGCGAAGTAGGCCACGATCCCTGAATCGCGCACCATCCGCAGGAGCTCGGCCTCCATTATGGCCTGGGAGATAAGCTCCTCGTCGGCCAGGCTCTCGAACGAGAAGAGATAGAGCAGCACGCGGTCCTTCGCTCTGGATGAACGCAGAACGTTCAGCGCCTGGTCGGTCCGCTCCCTGGACATGTTCATCCCGAGAACGATGAACGACGGCTCTCCGTCCGCCGATGATACGCGCACGCATTGAAAGGGGGACGAATCCTCACGGATGCTCAGCCCTCCGCCGGCTGCCCGGTCCCTCAGTTCGCTCTCTATAAGGTAGGAAAGATATCTGGCAGGGTTCTCCATGGCCAGGTCCGGAAGCTCCTCCTTCAGGAAGTCCCGGCAGGCCAGGACGCACTTGTCCTGCACCAGGTCCGACAGGTCCTTGCCGTTCACGCCCTGCCATTCCAGCCTCGATTATTTCACCGTTGCGCATTCATCTCCGGACCAAACGAAATACGCAGGGCAAGACCAAGGATTATATGCCGCGCGTTCCAGTTAACTTCCGATGAAGGTCGTGGCCGTGGTCACCGAGGACTTCCGCTTCTTTTACGAAGCGGTACGGCTCCTCAAGGAGAAGGGCCAGCCTTTCATCTCCATGGGCTTTTCGGACCCCCTGCCGCTGAACGTGGAGCTGGTGCTGACCACGGAAGGGGAGAGGAAACGTCTGCGCGGACGCAAGGTCATAGCCAGCGACGACCCGGCCTGGGCGGTCAAGGCCGCGCTCGTTCTCTTGAAAGGCGGTTCCTTCAACAGGGTGATCGTGGGGGTGGACCCCGGCCCCCGGCCAGGTATCGCCATACTGGGCGACGGAAAGGTCCTGCTGGCCGAAACGCTATTGTCACCCGAGGAAGTGGCGCCGGCGATCAGGGACTTCCTCTCCTTCGTCAATTCTAACGAGCTATTGTTGCGCGTAGGTCACGGCGATCCGACCAACCGGGACCGCATCATCAACACGCTCTGGGACGTCACACGGAACATAGAGATGGTCGACGAGACGTCCACGACCAGGCGCACCGGGCACCCGGACGCCGCGGCGGCCATCGCCCAGAGCCGGGGCGAGCTCATGCCTTCGCGTCCGTGCGTCATCCCCACCCAAGGGGAAGTGAGGGACATCCAGAGGTTGAGCCGAATAGAGAGCGGGGGAGCGATCACCATCAACTCCTCTCTAGCCAGGCAGGTGGCCGTAGGAGCGCTCACGCTGAACGAGGCGATAGAAAAACAGAAAAGGAAAGGGGTTTCAGAGGGCGACCCTTGAGAAGGCCGGCACCCTGGCCAGGATCATGCCCTGTATCTTGACCGGCTCCAGCCTGATGGCCAGCTTTAGGGCCTCCTGCATCTTCCACTCGTGCTCGGAGTAGATGGTGAAGAGCGTCTCGCCCTTGTCCACCTTGTTCCCTCCTTTTTTGTTCAGCACCAGCCCGGCGCCCTTGTCCTTAGGCGAGCCGGCGGTCCTGGCCACGCGCACCAGCGCCTTGTTCAGTATCTGGCCGACGTACCCGCTCTGCTTGGCGATGACGTCCACGCTGTACTGCCCGACCTTGATGTCCTTGGAGGTGATGCCCGGCTTACCTCCTTGCGCTTCCACGATCTCCTGGAACTTCTTGAGAGCTTTTCCGGATTCCAGTATCTGCTTGGCCTTCTCGGCTCCCTGGTAATCCCCGCCCATCTCGAAGAGCATGCCGCAGATGCTGAGCGTCTTCTCGATGACGCTGTTCGGACCTTTAGCACCCTCCAGGATCGACAACGCTTCAATGGACTCCAGGGCCGGACCGATGGCCCGTCCCAGCGGCTGTCCGCCGTAGGTTATGGCACATTCGACCCGGATGTCCAGCTCCTCCCCGAGCTGAATGAAGTCCCGGGCGTAGGCCTTGGCCTCGTCCATGGTGTGGACCTTCGTGCCCTCGCCCATGGGAATGTCGATCACCAGATAGTTCGCGCCAACGGCCTTCTTCTTGGCCATCACGGATGCCAGCAGCTGGGCGTGCGGGTCGATCCCCAGCGGATACTCCGCTTTGATGATCAGATCGTCAGCCGGGGCCAGGTTCAGAGAGCCGCCCCAGGCGAGCACGCCGCCGACCCTTTCGGTGATCTCCTTGAGCTGCGTCGGCGTCAAGGCCACGTTGGCAAAGGTCTCCACGATGTCCGAGGTTCCCGCGGCGCTGCTGATGGCGCGCGAGGACGTCTTGGGCATCTTGCAGCCGGCGGCGGCCATTATCGGAACAACTAGGAGAGTGATCTTGTTCCCCGGGCACCCGCCGATGCTGTGGTGATCGTATATCGGACCGTTGTTGAAGTTGATGATCTCCCCGCCGGCCACCATGGCCTTGGTGAGGTCAGCGGTCTCCCGCATGTTCATGCCGTTGATGTACAGTGACGTGACGTAGGCCGAAAGCTCGATGTTGGACAGCGCCCTGGAGGAGATGTCCGCGATTATGGTGGTTATCTCCTCGGTGGTCAGCTCCTGCCCGTTCATCTTCTTCTTGATGAACTCCACGGACTCCGGTTTGCTCGCGGCGGACACCTCCACCAGGTCCCCGTCCTTGGACTCCATGATCTCCTGCGAGGTCCCCATCAGTCCGATCTCGCCCTTCTTGATCACGGTGTCGCTGGTGGTGACGATGGCCACGGTGACCTTGCCATTGAGGGAGAGCTTGACGCGGTCCTTTTCCCTGAGCCCCAGCTCAGCGCAGTCGTAGTCATGCAGCAGCGCGGTGACCTCGCCAGTGTCCACGTCGATGTAGCGGGCCTTCAGCTTCATGCCAATCCCCACTTTTTGATGGCCGCGGCCAGCTCGGCGTGGTCCTTGGCGTACACGTCCAACGGGATGTTGGCCGCCGCCGCGTCCACCGCCTGGACCATGGCCCTGGCGCCTCCGCGCACACCGCCCGGATGGCCGGAAACGCCTCCCCCGGCCTGGATCTGCAGATCGGTTCCGGCGATCTCCACGAACTTTCCGATCATGCCGGGGTGCACGCCGCCGGAGGCGACGGGCATGGCCCTCTTGTAAGGCATTTCGCTGGTCAAGCACATGTCCCGGTTAGCCAGGTCCTCGTGCGCCGCGCCCTTCATCTTGCCCACGCCGAACGTTCCGACGTGCAGGGCGTCACCGCCGACCATCCTGGACAGGGTGGCGAAGACCTTCATGTTGATTCCATGGTCCAGGTTGCGCGTTATAGCGCCATGCATGGTGCGGTGGACGTGTATCGGCAGCTTGATCGACGGGTCCTCGGCCATCACCTGAATTGCACCGAATCCGCAGGTGAGCACGTCGACCATCAGTTCGGTCGCTCCCAGCTCCTGCGCCCTCTCGGCCACCTCCAGGATCTGGTGCCCGTTGGTGCTGACGTTGATCGCATGCATCATGACGTGCCCGGTCTCGCTCTTCACCCGGTCGATGGCCTCGGCGATGGCGACCACGCGGTCCTCCAGGGGACAGAACTTCTGGTTGCTCAGCGTTTCATCGTCCTTGCCGTTGGTCAGCCCGCCCATTCCTGCCTCGTAGACGTATTCGGCGGTCTCCTTCGGAGAAAGCCCGATCTTCGGCTTGACGATGGTCCCCACCAACGGTTTGGTCGGCCGCTTCAATATGGAGCGCATGCCGTCGATGCCGTACTTAGGCCCCTTGAACTCCTTCAGCATGCACTTGGGGAACGTCACGTCCTCCAGGCGGACGGAGTGCAACGCATCCAGTCCGAACAGGTTTCCGGCGATGACGCTCAGGATCTGCGGCACCCCGCCGATGTCCAGGGAGAAGTCCTCCACCGGGAAGGCGATGGTCGCTACGTTGCCTTCGATCTTGGTCACCTTGCCGCTCCTCTTCAGGAAGTTGTCCTCATTGAGGGTGGAGAGCTTGGTCCAGGTACCGGTGGACTGCTCGGTGGCGATGGCCGCCGCGGCGGTGGTCATCTTCAGGTCGGTGCCGACCTTGTACTTGCACATGACGTGCTCGTCGATGTCGACTGGCGCGTCCAGATGTAGGTATCTCTCTTCGTATTCCATATTATCAATCCTCGTTGAACATGAACTCGTAACCCAGCTCCTTCACGATCACCTGATAGGCGGCGTAGGGCGGGATGACCCCGATCTCGGTTATTATGGCGTCGATGTACTCGGGCGGGGTGGCGTCGAACACCGGGTTGAAGACCTTGACCTCTGGCGGAACCTCGCCAGGCTTCACGACCTCGGTGGCGTCACGCTCCTCTATCTTCACCATCTCGCCGTAGATGGTTCGCGGAGAGAACTTGAACGTTTCCGCGCACACCATGAACGGCACGCGCGCCTCGTCAGCGGCCAACGCAACTTGCGACGTGCCGATCTTGTTTATCAACGCCCCGTTGGAGGCGATGGTGTCCGCTCCCACCAGCACCAGATCTATGTCCTTCATCACGTAGCGGACGGCGGAGTCGATGATCATGGTGACCGGTATACCCAGCTTGGCCAGGTCATTGGCGGTTAGCACTCCCTGGCGCCAGGGGCGTGATTCGGTGCAGAACGCCTCGAAGCGCTTGCCCTGCGCCCAGGCCTCGGCCATGACGCCGATGGCGGCCTTGCTGTTGCAGTGGGTCAGGACCTTGTCCCCGTCGTTGATCCGGTTGGCTCCAAGCTTCCCGATGGTCTTCAGGGCGTTCTTGGAACGGTTGACGAAGTGGTCGGCGTTCTTGACGATGGTGTTGCGGTATTCCTCGGCCGTTGTCAGCTTGGAGGTGTCCTTGAAGACGTACTGCACTCCGTTCCAAAGAGAGATGGCGGTTGGCCGGGAGGCGATGAGAACGTCGCGGGAACGCTCCATCCGGGAGCGCAGTTCCTTCAGGTCGTTCCCCTGATAGGCCTCCGCCTCCTCCTTGATGGCAAGGGCTGCCCGCCTGGCTATCTCCGCGGCACCGCGTATCTCCATGGAGCGAATTCGCTCCGCCACATCATCGGCCGACATCCCGTAAGTATCGTTGCTACACATTGATAAACGTTCCCCGTCCAGCATCATAATTTCAAGCGCTTGCGGAGTCCGTCCCAGGGCAGGGTGTTAAGTACCAGCTCCGGCGGCACCCATCCCCTTTTCGCCGTCGCCACGCCGTACAGCATGTAGTCCAACTGCCGGACGTTGTGGGCGTCCGTGTCTATGCTGATGGTCACCCCTCTTTCCCTGGCCATGGCGCAGTGCACGTCGTTCAGGTCCAGCCGCTCCGGGAAGGAGTTGACTTCCATCGCCACGCCGTTATCTTTCGCGGCCTGCATGACCTTGTCCATATCGAACGAGTATCCCTCGCGTTCCCCGATGATGCGTCCGGTCGGATGGGCCAGGATGTTCACGTTCTCGTTCGATACGGCCGTTATTAGTCGTTCGGTCATCTCCGCCGGGGTCATCTTGAAGCGGGAGTGCACGGCCGCCACTACGATATCCAGGTCCTCCAGCAGCTTTGGCGGGTAATCGAGCCCTCCCTTCTCGTCGATCTCCACCTCCGTGCCGACCAGGAGGCGTATCCTCGGATGCGCTTCGTTCACCTTGCGGACGTGCTCCATGCTCTCTAAAAGCCGTTCAGCGCTCAATCCGTTTCCGATGGTCAGGGAACGGCTGTGGTCCGTGATCGCCAGATACTCGTATCCGCGAGCCTCGGCCGCAATGGCCATGGCCTCGATGGAATCCACCCCGTCGCTAGCTTCGGAATGGGTGTGCAGATCGCCGCAGATATCGGAGATCGTCACCACCCGGGGGACCTGTCCTTTCCTGGCCAGTTCCACTTCGCCGCGGTCCTCGCGCATCTCCGGGGGCATCCACTGCATGCCCAGGACCTCGTACACCCCCTCCTCGGTCTCCCCGGCGACCTTAGCTCCGTCCGATAAACGGAACACGCCGTACTCGTTGACCTTGTATCCGAGCTCGTTGGCCAGGGACCGCATCTTCACATTGTGCTCCTTGGAGCCGGTGAAGTACTGGAGCGCGGCGCCGAAGGATGACGGGCTCACGACCCTCATGTCCACCTGCACCCCGTCCTGCAGGCGTATGGACGTCTTCGTCTCGCCTCGCAGCATCACCTCCGCCGCCTGCGGGTAGGAGACGAAGGCGTCCATGGCCCTCTCCGCCTCCGAACTCCCGACCAGTATATCGATGTCCCCGATGGTCTCCTTCATGCGGCGCAAACTTCCGCCAAGGCTCACCAGGTCGAAACCGCGTTCCCGCATGTGCTCTTCCAACGCCCTTCCCCGGGGGTAGGCGTAACCGAGGAGCATGCGTCCCTGACGGGATTCCAGGTACCGTATGCCTTTCAAGATGTTCTCCTCGGTCTTCTCTCCGAACCCTTTCAGCATCCGGATGCGGTGCTGCTCCGCGGCCGCCTTAAGGTCCTGGAGGTTGGTCACCTTCAGCTCCTGGTACAAACGCCCGGCGGTCTTAGGGCCGACGTCCGGGACCTGCATCACCTGCAGCAGTCCGGCCGGAAATTCGTTGCGCAGGTCGTTGAGGTACTGAAGCTGGCCAGTGCGCAAGATCTCCACGATCTTGTCGTTAATGGCCTTTCCAACCCCGGGTATCTGGTCCAGGTGACCCCGCACGTAGAGGTCCTTGAGGTCCTCGGTCAGCGACGAGATCTCCTTGGCCACCCGCCGGTACGCCCTCACCTGGAAGAAGGTGCCCTCCTTGAGCTCCAGGAGGTCGGCCACCTCCTCAAGGACGGAGGCCACTCTGGCGTTGCTATCCACTTACGCCCTCAACCCTCCTTCTTGCAGACCCAGCGGCATTCCCCGTCGCCGTCGGTCATCTTATGGGTCTGGCACCAGCCGTACTCGGGATTGATGACCTCGCAGAAGCCGTCCACGAACTTGCCGAAAAGGGAGCAGAGCTCCGGGGGCTGTTTGGCGAACGGGCAATGCTTGGCGACCTTGACCACGGCGATCTCGCTCTTCTCCACTATCTCCCCGCGCACTCCCAAGGCGCCTTCCCAGAGATCGATCAGCGATGATATGGCTATGCCGTCGCGGTCCACTATCTCGTGCTCTTCCAGAGCCCGCACGGCGGCCATCTTTCCTCCTGTCCTCATTATAGGACCCATCAGCGCCAGGGTCTTCTCCGATCCATGCGTCCTGACCATCTCGGTGACCGCCGAGGATAGGAACGTATGAATTATCTTCCTCATCTCTGGTGAATTGCTGCTCATCACGACAGCCTTCACCACGGTGCTCCACCATATGGTGATGGCCTCCTTGGCCATGCTCTCCATCTCCTCGCTGGTCAGATTATTGTCCTTGTCCGGCATAGAATTTCCACCTTGGGCTGCCCACTCGTCCCGTTCACATTATCTGCGTTCAGCCTAGGTATATTTTTTCCCGTTGGTAGCATCGATGGGATTTGCTCAGTGCATGTTAGTGTCCGATGCTAACGTTAAAATACATTGCCTTAAATTAAATACCTCCCACGGTGGGAAATGTTCGAGGGGAACGTTATGTTCATCGGCAAGAAGCCGATCATGAGCTACGTGCTGACCGCGGTCCCAAAGGTGGAGGAGCTGGGAGGGCTGACGGTCAAGGCCCGTGGAATGTCCATAAGCAAGGCGGTGGATATCGCACTAATTCTGCAGGACCGTTATGTCAAAGATTGCCATATTGACGGGATTGACATCCGAACCGAGGTCCTGGACGGCGAGAACGGGGAGAAGGTCAAGGTGTCCTCGATCGAGATCCGGCTGAGGTCGTCAACCCCCGCTCCGACCTCTTGAAACCTTTCTATTCATCTATCTGTTCGAGACGCGTACCAAAACCGTCAATACCCCCGGGTTTCCTAAATACAATAACGGTTGGAACGATGGAAGCAATCAACAAGGACACCAACGTCATCTACATCGGCCAGAAACCGATGATGAACTACGTCCTGGCAGCCGGAAAAAGGTTGGGCGAGGTCGGTTCCAGCGTACTGATCCAAGCCCGAGGAAAATCGATCAGCAAGGCGGTGGACGTCGCTCTGATCACCCTGGACCGCTCGAACGGCGGGGTGAGGCTCGATGATATCGGCATAAATACCGAGGTGCTCCCCGGTTCGGACGGTAATCCATTGAACGTATCGTCCATCAAGATATCACTGAGCAAGGCCTAGGACATCTCGTTGATGAGCAAGTTGACCTCGCTCTCCGGAAGGTTCTTAGGTTCGTAGGGCAGCAGGAGCAGCGAACGCGCCTGGTTCACATCGTCCTTGAGCTTCTGCGCTATCTTCAGGAAGGAACGGAAGTCGGTGTTGGTGATGATGTAGGTCATGCCGTCCAGAAGTATGACCGACGGCTTTCCCTTGTTCTTGCTCAGGAAGTTGCGGATGACGGTCTGCATCTTGGCCGTCTCCGTCGGAAGAAGGTATTCATCTCGGTCCTGGTCCCCGGCCATGGGGTCGGCCTTGGTCAACCAGAGCACTGTGCAATCCTTGCCTACGAACTGCTTTACGTCCTTGGGGCAGGTGCGGGATATGCATAGGCCGTCCCAGCCGGCCCTTACCAGGTCCCGGAAGTCGGCCATGGCCTGCTGGTTTCCTTCTCCCTTGATCAGCAAGGTCTTGCCCGGGGCGGCCTCCTGGTCAGGTTCGACGGGCTGTTCCTCCTTGACATCAAGGCTCGAGCCGAGAGCAAGCTCCAGCTGCCCCTTCTTCAGCGCCCTCTTCTTGGGGATGGAGATCCTCTGGTTCTTGGCCAGTATCTGGATCTCCGTGCTGGTGTAGCTCTTGCGGCAGGTCATGGCGATGAGCTCCTCCAAGGCCTCGCGCATGCCCTCCTCATATCCTTTCAGGTACCCTTCGGCATACTCTCTGTTCAACCCATCCCTCGCCTGATAATGAATGGGGGCGGTGGCATAATTAACTAGCGGCGGCGAATGATTTAATGGGAAGAGATGGGATGAAGGCTCATGGCTTCCCGGGCCCGCTTCCGCGGCATTAAGAAGACGCCAAAGAACATGGAGAAGGAGATGCTGGCCACCTCCCAGAGGCTGGCGGACGATCCCTCGCTGGTCGTTCCGAAGCTGTTGGAGGAGGTGCGGAAGTCTCCCTTCGCCTATCTGGAGAAGCAACTGGACAAGGTCCAGGGCCATCGCGACGACGCGGAGAAGCTGATCAAGCTGGCCGGGAAGGGCGATCAGTTCGTTCGGGCCTACGCGGCGGCCGTTTCGCTCTCCGCCTCCGGAAAGCTGCCCTACCTCACCACCGCCAACCTACCCGTGGGTCCCGTCTCCTTCGCCATGCGCGGGACGGTGGACAGGGAGAAGCTCATCGCGCTGCAGCATTTCGACGACCCGGACCTGAGGCTTTTGGCATACTGGGACATGGCCCGGGAGGACCGTCTGCACATCTACTCCACGGAGAAGGGTTTGTATGCTTCCGTCTCCGGGCCCAAGGCTCCCGAGGAGTACGTCAAGGAGATGCTGGACAATCTGCCTTACCGGACCACCGAGGGGAATTGCGGGCACGACCGTCCGGCCGTGCGCGTAGGGTGGGCGTCTGCCAACAAGAAGGTCCGGGTGTGCGCGGAGTGCGCTTCCGATGTGAACACAGCACAGCATCTCATGGCCCGGGTGGCCGCT
Organism: Methanomassiliicoccales archaeon; assembly: GCA_041304605.1. Classification (GTDB taxonomy): domain Archaea; phylum Thermoplasmatota; class Thermoplasmata; order Methanomassiliicoccales; family UBA472; genus UBA472. The sequence goes on along the minus strand of JBFYNB010000040.1, from coordinate 4,353 downwards.
CCCGACCCCTATGACGATATCAAGGTGAGCGTGGAGCACCGTTACGGCGGAGGCCGTCCGGAATGCCAGGGCGATTTCGCCACCCCTCCCGCTCTGATCAAGAGATACCTTGACGGGGACCTGGACGACGCCGGCCTCATCGCCGAGCACATCAAGGCCAAGGGGGAATGGATGCGTTCCCGCGGGCAGGTGTACATACTGGGCCAGGAATGCTACGGAAAGGACGGGGAGGCTTTCCTGAACGCGCTCAAAGGGAGCGATTCCGAGAAGCTGGCCTTGCGGGCGGTGCTCGCCCTTAACGTTCCGATCGTTTCCGACCAGAACCAGGCCGGAAAGGTCATCAGCGAGATGTGGGACCCCCACGCCAGGGCGATGCTGATCGCAGTTTCCGATACGACCACGGCGGAAAGCGTCCTGGCCATGAAGGATCTGACGCCAGGCCAGATGCTGGCCGAGGCCGTTCGGCTGGTCAAGGAGAGGGAGGCCCTGCAGAGCTTCCCCAGCTACTCGCAGCTAGGTCCGGTTGGACAGCTGGTGGACGGTCTCGCCCGTTCCTACCGCACCGGCGGGACGGTGGCCATGCTCCGTCTGGTCGAAAGAACGGAGAAGGTCCATCTGAGACGGGCGATATGCTACGCCTTCCTGGAGGCCATCGGCGAAGGACAGCAGCGCAAGTGGCAGTTCAGCAAGGAGGAGAGGGAATCCGGAGAGCATCTGGCGCGTCACGCTCTGGAGATGACCAGGGCGGGAGGGGAGGATTATCACAACGCCCTCCTCCGGCTGCTACAGGAGTCCGGTTCCGGGGAGTCGGCGGTCAGAGCACCCTGACGTCGGCCACCATGTGGGAGATCGAAGGAGCGTAGGCCTTGACCTCTCTTATACCGAGTATCTCGAACGGTCTCCCGCCGCTGCCGTCGCGCAGGTTCTCGAGGATACCGTCCGGTATCCTGTCTATGGAAAAGGTGTCCTGATAGTGAATGACACCTCCTTTCTTGACCAGTGAGAAGGCCTTGGGCAGGAACTGCCAGGTCACGTTCACGTAGCCCATGACCACCCGGTCGGCGAAGCCTTCCCCGGGGAGATCGCGGTTGTCCCCCTCGAAGACGGTGACCTTGTCCGCGACACGGTTCAGATCGATGTTCTTCCTGAGGAACCTTATCGCGTCAGGGTTGATCTCGCAGGCGATGACCTTCTCCGCTCCGGCCTTGGCGGCCAGGGGCATGGTGAAGTAGCCGATGCCGGCGAACATGTCGACGACGGTCTCGCCCCGGCAATCCAGGGAGGCCATGCGCAGCTTCTCGTCGAAGTTGCCGGAAGAGAACATGACCTTGGTAGGGTCGAGACGATACAATATGCCGGATTCCGAATGGGTGGTCTCCGTTTCCGTCCCGTACAGCAGCTCCACGTTCGGTCGGCGCTCCACCCCGCGGATTATTCCTTTCTCCAGGAGCACCGTCCTGGCCTTCAGGACCCTGGCGTACGCTTCCGCGATCTCCCCGCGGTAAGGCAGCAGCGGCTCAGGCAGACGAAGGACGATAACGTGACCCAGGCGCTCGTACTTGTCCGGGAGCAGAGTCTTCAGCTCGTTCGGCATGTCCAGCAGTTCGGCGATCCTCTCCTGCGGAGGGCGGTGGCGGTCCTGTGGTTCCAACTCGACCTCCACCACTTGGAATTCAGGAAAGGGGTTATCGCCTTTAAGCGGAAGAAGGACCAGGTCGCCCTTCCTTCCCGGTTTCCATTCCAGGTCCAGCTGGCGGCGGCGGTTGAGCCGGTCCTTCACGCCGTCGGCCTCATTTTTTGGGATGGCGAGGGCTTTCACGCTTCACCTCCACAGCAGCCGGAAGATGAGCAGCGGGGCGATGGCCAGGAGCGAAGGGCAGGCCCTCAGCAGGCCCGGGGCTAGCGAGGTCGGAAAATCGATGTCCCCGGTGGCCAGGACCGCTTTCGCCCTTTCATTGTCCAGCCGGGCGCCGGCCTTGTCCAGGTCCCGGTCGCACATGCGCACGAAGACCTTTCTGACCCGGTAGGAGCTGCGAAGCTCGCTGCCGTAAACGGCTTTCCATCTCTCCTCGTAGATCGAGAGACTCTTCTCGGAGAGGTCGCCTGAACGGAAGGCTTCCAGGAACGTCTCCGCGGCCAGCTTTCCGGCGTTCATACCGGTGAACAGCCCGCCTCCGCTTATCGGCTTGGCCATGCCGGCGGCGTCCCCGGCCACCAGCACGCGGTCCGCGTAGGTCTGGGCGATGTGGCCAAGCGGTATCGCTCCCGAGTACGTCCTCACCCGCTCCGCTTCGGCCCAGCCCTGTTTTTCAAGCAGCCGGGTGAGAAAATCCTGCGGCGTCCCCTTTTCTCGGGAAACGCACAGTCCCACCCGGGTGAGGTCACCGCAGGGGATGGCCCAAGCGAAGAAGCCTGGCGCTACGTCATTCCCGAGGAACACCCGCACCTTACGCTGGTCCTCCGCCCTCAGGCGCAGATCGACCTCCAGCCCGCGAACCAGGTCCTTTGCCTGTTCGAACCCCAAGGACATGGCAACGCTGGAACGGTAGCCGTCGGCGGCCAACAAAGCCTTGCATTCCAGATCGCCCTCGGCCATACGGGCGCGCAGCCCGTCAGCGGTCCTTTCCACCGTACCGACCTTGCTTCCTGTGATCAATTCAGCCCCAGCCTTCCGCGCGAGCGTAGCGCAGCGGCGGTCGAACTCCCCCCGGTCGACCACCACCGCCTTCACCGCGTTCCCCTGCAGCTCGATGACCCTTCCGCCGGGGAAGTGGACGTAAGCTCCGTCGATCTCGTTCAGAATGGTATCGGAAGTGGAGGCCATCTCCACGACCCTGGGGGTTACGAGACCGGCGCACTGCACCGGCTCACCTATGCGAGCGTGCTCCTCCAGGACCTTTACGTGAAGCTCGTGGGCCATGCCGGCGGCGGCGAAGCATCCGGTCGGACCTCCGCCTGCCACCAGCACGTCGCACTTCATCCTGTTTCCATCCGAGGCGGCGTATTTCAAGGTTATCGCCTTGGTAAAAAATGAGGTTCAGGAAGGGGTTTGTATTACGGTCACTGCTTGGAGACCTTCTCCCAGTCCTTCAGGAAGCGCTCTATGCCGATGTCGGTCAGCGGGTGCTTGAACATCTTCTTGAGCACGTCGAAGGGGATGGTCGCCACGTGCGCCCCCATGCGGGCGGCGTCCGTCACGTGTATGGGGTCCCTGACACTTGCCACGATGACCTCGGTGTCGAAATCGTAGTTGTCCAGTATGTCCATGATCTCCGAGATCAGCGCCATGCCGTCCTGGCCAACGTCGTCCAGCCTTCCCACGAAGGGCGAGACATAGCGGGCGCCGGCCTTGGCCGCCAGCAGTGCTTGGTTCGCTGAGAATATCAGGGTCATGTTGACCGCCACTCCCTCGTTGGAGAGCCGCTTGGTGGCCTTCAGGCCCTCCTCGGTCATGGGCACCTTGATCACGATGTTCTCGTTGACCGCCGCCAGCTTCATGCCCTCATCGAACATTCCGTCCGCCTTCAGGCTGATGACCTCCACGCTGATGGGGCCGTCCACGACCTCGCATATCTCGTTGACGATGGTGGCGAAGTCCTTCTTCTCCCTGGCGATGAGGCTGGGGTTGGTGGTAACTCCGTCCAGGATCCCCCAGGAGTTGACTTCCTTGATCTGCTCGATGTTGGCGGTATCGATGAATATCTTCATTTCTTCCTCTCCATGACCTTGATGGCGGCGGCTATAACTTCCTTTTCGCTCAACCCGTACTCCCTCATGAGCTCGTCGCTCTCCCCGGACTGACCGAACACGTCCTGCATGGCCACCCTCTCCATTGGCGTTGGGCATCTCTCTGCCAGAGCGGCTGCGACAAGCGTTCCGACGCCGGAGACGATGTTGTGCTCTTCGGCGGTGACGACGCACCCGCAGTCCCGGGCGGCCTTCTCCAGGGTCGCCACGTCCAACGGCTTGATGGTGCTCAGGTTGATGACCCTGGCGCTGATGCCCTTTGCCTTCAGGGCATCCGCGGCCAATAAGCACGGGGCGACCATCTGGCCTACGCCCACTAGAGCAACATCGCTGCCGTCCCGGAGTATGCTGGCCTTTCCGATCTTGAACTCCGCATCCATGGAAGTGATGATCGGGACATCGCTCCGGCCCATGCGCACGTAGGCGGGACCGCGGTGCTCGGCCACGGCCAGCACGGCGTTGTAGGTCTCCGGCCCGTCAGCCGGGACGATCACGGTCATATTGGGAATGGCGTTCATCAGGGCGATGTCCTCCATGGTCTGGTGCGAGGCCCCGTCTCCGCCGACGGTGATGCCGGCGTGGGAGGCCACGATCTTCACGTTGAGG
>JBFYNB010000039.1:0-15137 GCA_041304605.1 Methanomassiliicoccales archaeon | reverse complement strand
CGTGAGCGGTCTTCCCGGCGGAATCAGCAAGCCGCTGAGCGAAGAGTCGCGAAAGGCGATACTGGAGATGTCCCGATCGCTGGTGGGCTTCGCCCAATTTTCCCTGAAAGCCTTCCACGAAATCGTTCTCGGCAATCCGGCGTACGTGGAGCTCATCAAGAGCGAGATGTACACGCAGCGGACCTATTACATGGGAATGGTCGATCCGAACGACCGCGTCAACTTCTACGACGGAATGATCCGCGTGGTGGACCCCTCCGGCAAGGAGTTCGCCAAGTTCGATTCTAAGGATTATCTGGAGCACATCGAGGAACGCTCGGAGGAGTGGACGTACTCCAAGCTGCCGTTCCTGCGCAAGATCGGCTGGAAAGGGTTCGTCGACGGACCGGAGAACGGGGCGTACCGCGTCGGGCCGCTAGGCAGGCTGAACGTCGCGGAAGGAATGGCGACGCCCCTGGCGAACCAGGAGTTCAACGAGATGTTCTCCCTGCTGGGTAAGCCGGCGCACGGTACTCTGGTCTTCCACTGGGCCCGTTTGATCGAGCTGCTCTACGCGGCTGAGCGAGCCGTGGAGCTGGCCTCCGACCCGGAGATAACCTCCACGAACGTCCGCAACAAGCCCGGAACTCCCGGCGAGGGCATCGGCATCGTAGAAGCGGCCCGCGGCACGCTGATCCATCACTATCACCTGGACCAGGACGCGCTGATGAAGAACGTCAACATGATCGTCGCCACGACCAACAACTATCCGTCCATCTGCATGAGCGTGCGGGACGCCGCCAAAGGCCTGATCCACGACGGCAAGGTCGACGAGGCGATCCTGAACAAGGTGGAGATGGCCTTCCGAGCGTACGACCCCTGCTTCGGCTGCGCCACGCACTTCGCCATCGGGCAGATGCCTCTGGACGTCAAGGTGTACGACCGCAATAAGGAGCTTTTGTGCCATCTGAGCCGGTGATCTTTCGGACCGACCTTTCCCTTTACTGTCCAAGGGAGGAAGGAAGCGCTTGAAGGAGCACGAGCGGACGTTGGAGCAGGAGCTGTCGGCCTGGCTATTCGACGCCAAGAAGGTCGTGGTGGCGGGGGTAGGAAACCCTATACGCCAGGACGATCACGTTGGCGTCAGGGTGGTCCAGGACCTGGCCGGTAGGGTTTCCGATAACGTTCACCTGATCGAGTGCGAGACGGTGCCGGAGAGCTTCGTCGACGAGATAATCGATGTCGTGCCAACCCATGTTCTGCTCGTGGACGCCGCCCTGCTCGGATTGCCGCCAGGGACCGCCCACCTCTACGAGGTGGAGGAGGTGGTTAACTCCACCAGCATTTCAACGCATACCCTTCCGTTGCGGGTTTTCTGCGAGTACGTCTTCACGCTGACCGGAGCTAAGATCGCCTTGCTTCTTATCGAACCGTTGGAAACGGACTTCGGGGAAGGTCTGTCGCTCGAACTCCAGAAGGCGGCGGAGAGAGTTGACCGGACGCTCGAAGAACTTCTTCCTTAAAGATCATCCTGGCTGGAGCACTGTTCTCTTGACGCTATATCTGAAGAAATTCCTTTGAGATTACAGTAGCCCTCACAATTCATTTGGACATTTTTTCGATTTGGCATGATATGATCGTTCCGATCACTGTTAAATAAAAAAAATCCAGAGCCAGCAAAAGCCAAACCAGGAATCGATGCTGTTCGGCATCCCCCGGTACTCGAGGTAGATTTAAATAGTAATAAGAAGAAGGTATATATTATGGTCGAGGTAATCACAATCGTAGGATTCCTCGTCGCCTGGTTGGTCTCAACCATAGTGATCTATTTTGTCACTAAACTATTTGGGCAGACGGAAGGTTTCGGCAAAGCGCTATTGACCGCTTTGATCGGTACGGTCGTTTATATTTTGGCATATTTCCTGTTAGGCAACGGTCTGCTGGCCGCGGTCGTGGCGGGAATCGTTTGGCTCCTTGTACTGAAGGGCATGTACAAGATCGGGTGGGGCAAGGCATTGATCATCGCCATCATCATCTGGATAGTGGCGTTCGTGATCGGTCTCTTCTTGCCTACGCTATCTGGGCCATTATAAACCAACGGCTGATCCGATAGGGGGGTCGTAATCGGCCTCCAAACCCTTTTTATTTAGGCCAGGTGAGCACGGGTCATCAGGTGTTCGGTTTTCATTGAGCTATTGTTCCATAGCATCACAAACCATCCGATGATGGCGATCTTCATGATCCTGATGATGGCCACGATGAGAGGATGATTCAAGAAGAGCATCGGTGAAAACTTAGAATAAAGGGTTTGATGGGCGGTCGGAGACCACCTGGAACTTACTTGGACAAGCAGTCGTTGGGGCACTCGTCGATGCAGGTGCCACAGTCGGTGCACTTACCGGCGTCGACAACTGCGACGTCGTCAACGGTAATGGCCCCGTTAGGGCAAGCATCCTCGCAAAGTCCGCAACCAACACACTCATCAGCATTTACCTTTACAGCCATTGTAAAGCACCTATGGGAGGGTGGAAGAAAAGTGACGGTATTTATTCTTTTTCTAATCTGGATTGCCGATTACCTAACGATGAGCACGGAGGTGTTGGCACGCTTGGAAAGCGATGATGAAACGCTGCCTATTAACGCCCCTTTGGTGGCCCCCATCCCCCTGCTCCCGGTGACGATCATGTCCGGTCTGAACATCTCAGCGAACTCCAGTATCTTGGTCACCGGCGGACCGTGAAGCAAGTGCGATTCGGCGGTAACGCCTTCGGACGTGAGGATCTCCAGGGAATCCTGCAGGATCTTCATCGCCCGGACCTCCATCTCCTCGGTGTCGACCTCGGCCATTAAGGAGGCGTATTCTCGAACCTCGACCACGCAGACCACGGCGATCTCGTAGCAGGGTGCGGATAACGCCAGCAGTGCCGCCTTTCGCAGAGCCTTCTCGCCATGTACCGAGCCGTCCACCGCCACCAGCAATCTCAGTTCCTTTTCGTCCATGGATCGAACCACCTCTGGGCCGCTAACGTGGGAGCCAAAGCCCCTATGATTATTGTTCCCACCAATATTGAGAATTGCGTATTGTCGATCAGCCCCTGCTCCAATCCGAACTGCAGGAAGACCATGCCGAACGTCAGCGACGTGGACATCAGCAAGGCGATGTACACGCGGTCCTTGCGCATCGATGCGCTTACCGTTGGCAGCACGAACACCATCTTGAGCAGGACACGACCAAAACCTAGCGCCAGTATGATCAGGGCACCGGCGATGAGAGCCTCCATCGAGACGTTCGAACCTGCGGCCAGGAAGAACAGGGAGACCAGGAACCCCAGGAACACAGTGCGAACCTTGGACCATGCTTCCTTTCTATCGCTGAGGGAGCGGGACATAGCGAATCCGAAGAGATAAGCGGGAAGCACAGCGGCCACGCCGGCCACGGACGCCAGACCGGCCAACAGCAGCAGCGGAAGAAGCACCAGCTTGACCTCCGGTTCCCCGGGACGCCCCTTGTAGCGGTCCAAGACCCTCCCTGCGTACCGATGGGCCAATGGTACGATCAGGAGCACCGCCAAGACCAGGACGAGCACCTCGATGCCGGGAGGTGCGAAAAGCACCGCCAGGACGATGGTGGCGATCAGGTTCGTTAGAAAACAAGCCGCCAGGATCACAGAACCGACGTCCGTCCTGGCCCGGCCGCCCTCGACCAGAACGACGTAAACGATGGCCACGGACGTTTCCGATAGCGCCACCCCGGACAATAGCGACGCGTCCAGGGACCATCCGGCCAGATAGTACATGGCGAGAGGTACGGTGATGAAGACCGAGAGGAAGGAAGCCAGGGCGAGAGGCAGGCTGCTCCTCCATTGCCTTCGCATTCGTTCCAACTCCATCTCCGTGCCGGCCAGGAAGGTCAGGCCAATGCCGCCTAATATCGCCAGGAACGAGAACCACTCGATGTCCGCGGAACGGATGCCTAGGACCTGACCGACCGCCAACCCCAGCAGGATCTCGAATATTGCGGCCGACAGTCCGAAGCGGGAGGCGACGAGCTGGGCGCTCACCGCCAGGAACATCAGGAATGCCAGGGCCAGGAGGTCGTTCAATTCCGCACTTCCCTTCGCCGTACGCTAAACAACAATTTGGTCTTTACCACCATGCGCTTGATATATCGCCAGGACGATAAAGCGAACATGCGTTACCTCTCCGGCCTGGTGCTGGGCCAGAACGGCTTTTTCCCTGGTCACGTGGGCATCGAGGACGGGGTGATAGCCGAGATAGGCCGGGGCAAGAAGGGTAGCGCTCACGCCCGGGGCCTGATCGTTCCCACTTTCGTGAACGGACATACTCACATCGCCGATTATATCGTGCCCGTGGATCCCATGATGACCCTGGAGGAGCTGGTCGCGCCGCCGAAAGGGCTTAAGCACCGCGTCCTGGAGCAGGCGTCACCGGAGGACCTCATGCGCGGGATGCTTACCATGAAGCGCTTCATGGCCCGCCGCGGCGTCTCGCAGTTCATGGATTTCCGCGAGGGCGGCTACGACGGTTCCGAATACCTTAGGCGTTTGGACGGAGAGGGCGCCGACTCGTTCATCATGGGTCGCCCGAAGTTATTGGAGTTCTGCCGCTCCGGCACCAGGAGATTGCTGAAGGTGGCCGACGGCATCGCCGTATCGTCCATCTCCGACTGGGAGTATCCAGAACTGCAGAAGCTTGCCAAGGAGGCCCATGAGCAGGGCAAGCCGTTCGCCATTCACGCTTCCGAACGTGTACGGGAGAACATCGACAAGGTGCTTGACCTGAAGCCGTCGTACATCGTGCACATGACGGAGGCCACGGACGAAGACATGCGCAAGGTGGCCCAGGCGGGAGTCCCCATCGTCGCCTGCCCCCGCTCGAACATGTTCTTCGGGAAGACGCCTCCCTTGGCTAGAATGCTGGAGAACGACCTTACGGTAGCGTTGGGAACGGACAACGCCATGATCTGCCTCCCGGACATGCTGGCCGAGATGGAGGTGGCCGCCCGGTTGCTTCTTTCACAGGGCCGCAACGGCGTCAAGGACGCTCTGGACATGGCCATGAACGGAAGAAAATTATTAAATCGCCAGGAACCGTTTAGTATAGAACCGGGAGCACGCTGCGAGCTGATGGTGCTCAGGCAGCGGGGCGGCGATCCGATCACCGACCTCGTGCTGCGCAGCGCCGCTGACGCACCTGAGCTGGTGTGCATAGGAAAGAATTGCTGGAGATGATAGGATGACTCTGTTCAAGAAGATACTGATCCCGACCGACGGGAGCGAATATACCAAGGCTGCCGTTAGCAAGGGATTGGAGATGGCCAAGGCGACCGGTGCCGAGGTGACCGCGCTGTACGTGGTCGACCAGACCTCCTTCATCAACTTCCCCATGGACTCCACCATTATCAGCGTATATACACTGCTGGAGAGGGAGGGCGAGGAGGCCATGGAGTACGTCAAGAAGGAAGCGGAGAAGTTCGGCGTTAAGCTGACGACCCGCATCGAGGAAGGCTCCCCTTCCCGGAAGATAGTGGACCTCTCGGCCGAACATGACCTGGTGGTCATGGGCACTCTCGGAAGGACCGGTTTCTCCAAGCTGCTGCTGGGCTCCGTCGCCGAACGCGTGGTGCGTTTCGCCAAGTGCCCCGTCCTCGTCGTAAGGTCCCCGGGGGAGGAAAACTAAATGGCCACCGTCGGGGACGTTATGACGTCCAATCCGATAGTTGCCCAGGTCCCGGGCTCCCGCCAGGAAGTCCTCAAGATTATGGTTCAGCACAACCTCACCGGCCTTCCGGTGGTGCGCCGCAATGACGGTTCGCTCGCGGGAATGATCACCCGCCAGGACATTTTTGACCGCCCGGAGGAGGAGCAGGCGGCCATGATAATGCAGAGGGAGCATCCGTCCATCTCGCCGAAGGCCACCGTGGAGGAGGCGGCCAAGATCCTGGTAGAAGGCACGATGCGCCATCTACCGGTGGTGGAAGGAAAGCGCCTGGTCGGCATCCTGACGCCCACTGATCTCTTGTGCATCGTCGAGAAGAGGAACATCGACCTGCCGGTGGAGAAGGTCATTCGCTCGCCTTGCGTCCCGATATTCCAGGAGTCCACGTTGGCTGTGGCGAACGTCATACTCAAGGTCTCCAAGTCATCCGCCCTGCCGGTGCTGGACGAGCACGGAAGGCTCACCGGCATCGTCACCGACCGGGACATCTTCAACAAGGCCTATGTGGACGGGGTCGAGGCGGCCAACGCCATGGGCTTCGGGGAGGACGAGGACCACTGGTCCTGGGACGGACTGCGGAACGTCATGCAGCTGTGGTACGAAGTTTCCAAGATAGAGCTTCCCGGACTGCCGATCAAGGAGATCATGGTCCGCGACCCTACGACCGTCTTCAAGAAGACCGCTATCTCGGAAGCGGCGCGCATCATGCGCAAGAACGATTTCGGCCAATTGCCGGTCCGGGACAACAAGGACAGGCTTCTGGCCATGATATATGATCACGACATCATTTCCGTGCTTGTGAAGGAGTAGACAATAATGAAGGAGGTCAGCTCCGGGGATATGCTCTCCCTATGCAAGAGGCGCGGGTTCATCTACCCTGCGTACGAGATATACGGCGGTATCGCCGGGCTTTATGATTACGGTCCGTTAGGAACTGCATTGAAGGGAAACATAGCCGACCTGTGGCGCAAGATCTACGCCCTGCAGGAGGGGTTCGTGGAGATAGACGGGGACAACGTGGGACCGGAGGCGGTGTTCAAAGCGTCCGGTCACGTCGATAACTTCGCCGATCTCTCCGTGACGTGCAAGGCGTGCGGTGAATCGTTCCGCGCGGACCATCTGGCGAAGGGACTGCACCCCAATCCCGATTCACTGTCGATAGAGCAGCTGCAGAAGGTGCTCCGCGACAACAACGTGAAATGCCCCTGCAACGGCGAGTTCGCTGAAGTGGAAGAGTTCAATCTGATGTTCAAGACCAAGATCGGACCGGGTAACGGCCGCACCGGTTATCTGCGGCCGGAAACAGCCCAGTCCATATTCGTGAACTACACGAACCTTTATCGGCACTGCCGGGAGAAACTGCCGTTCGGTTGCATTCAGGTCGGCCGCGGCTTCAGGAATGAGATCTCCCCAAGGCAGGGCGTGATCCGCCTCCGTGAGTTCAACATGATGGAGGCCGAGCTGTTCGTGGACCCGGAGGACAAGTCCTGGCCCCGTTACAGCGACGCCCGGGACAAGAAGGTCAAGCTGGTCCCCAACACTGACGAAAAGGAAGTGGAGATGACCATCGGCGAGGCGGTCGCGAACGGAACGATCGGGAACGAGACGCTCGGATACTTTATCTGGGTCACCTACGACTTCCTGACCTCCGCCGGTATCGATCCCGCGAAACTCCGTTTCCGCCAGCACCTCAAGACCGAGATGGCGCATTACGCCGCGGACTGCTGGGATGCGGAAACCCTGATAAGCTTCGGCTGGACCGAGATAGTCGGCATAGCCGACCGCGGCTGCTGGGACCTTTCTCAGCACATGAAGTTCTCCAAAGCGGACCTGACGGCGTTCAAGCGCTTCGACGAGCCTCAGGACGTGGAGCGCGATGTCGTAAAACCAAAGTTCGGCGCGCTAGGCCCGCGTTTCAAAGGTGCGGCGGGAGACATCAAGAAGCAGCTAGAGTCGATGGACGCCTCGGCCGTGCACGACGGCCTGGTGACGGTAACGGTCGACGGGCAGCCGGTCGATCTGGATATCACCTACTACGAGGTCGTAAGGATAAAGGAGAAGGTGAACGGCGTTCGGGTCGTCCCGCACGTCATCGAACCGTCCCACGGCCTGGACCGAATCCTTTACAGTTGTCTGGAGCACGCCTATTCCGAGAAGGAGGATGGCTACGTCACCCTGAAGCTCAAGCCGGCCGTCGCCCCCATCAAGGTCGGCGTGTTCCCGCTCATGGACAAGGACGGCATGGCCGAGGTGGCCAAGGCCCTGGACCTTGCGTTGCGCGAGGAGGACATAGCCACCTATTACGATGACTCTGGCTCCATCGGACGCCGCTACGCCAGAATGGACGAGGCCGGGACGCCGTGGTGCGTTACCATCGATTACGACACCCTGGAGAAAGGTGACGTCACCGTTCGCGATCGCGACACAGCCGAGCAGCTGCGCATGTCCGCTGACGACGTTGTGAATTGGGTCAAGGACCGGCTCAGACGCAAACTATCATGCTGAACTAAACCCTATATATCCTGGAAGGTGAACAAAAATGGTAGGAGAAAGCATCGAGGGATTAAAAAAGAGGGAACTGCTCAGGTCCCTGATCGACGCCAACAAGGTCGGCGACCTGATGAGGAAGAAGTTCGAGACCGTTGACCCGGAGACCGCTCTCTCCGACGTGGTAGCGAAGATGAAGTCGTCCGACCTGCACGAGATACCGGTGGTCGACGGCAAGAAGCTGGTCGGGGTGATCAGCTACGGGACGGTGATTAGGAAAAAGAACCTGGTCATCGGAACGAAAGCGAAAACGATGGTGGAAACAACTCCAGAGATCAACGTTGATACCCCGCTCACGGAAGTGGCGGAGCACTTCCTTTCCTCCGGTTACAGGCACCTGCCTGTTACGAAGGGTAAGACCATACAGGGAATAATCACCCGCGCCAACGTCATATCCGTCCTTCCGAAACTGAAGGAGATAAAGGCGCTGAAGGTCGCCGACGTGATGAGCGACAGCGCGCGTTCCGTCCACGAGAAGGACCTCATCAAGAACGCCATGAGCCTGATGCGCGATCTGGAGGTCCGGACGGTCCCGGTGGTGGACGACCGCGACCAGCTGACCGGCATCATCGGCATCAAGGACATAGTACAATACTCCTGGACCGGTTCCGGAACGCAGGCCATGGGCCGCCGGGACAAGGGCGGGAACAACAACCCGGTGGAGATGGAAGTTCGTTCGTTAATGCACGACTCGCCGATAACGCTCACGACAGAGGACGAACTGACGAAAGCGATCACCATCATGGTGGATAAGAACATCTCCACGATACCCGTGGTATCGGGCGAGCGCATGGTCGGCATCGTCACCAAGTACGACATCCTGGAACTGGTGGCGTCCGTAAGGAACAGGGACATGGTCTACACTCAGATCTCCGGTCTGGAGGAAGAGGACCGCTTCTCCCTGGACACCATGGAGAAGGAGATACAGTCCGGTCTGGCCAAGATATCCAAGTTCACCCGGCCGCTGCTGTTCACCATACACGTGAGCAAGTACAACAACACCGGGAACAGCGCCAAGTACTCGCTGATCGGACGTCTGACGACAGAGAACTCGCACTTCATGTCGAAAGCGGTCGACTGGTCCCTGGGACAGGCAACGGTCGAACTGATGGACAACCTGGACCGCATCGTCACCGAGAAGAAGGAACACAACCTGGACGTGCGGATGAAGAAGAACCTGCATAAAAAGGTCTGAGGCGCTCAGCAACCTTTTTTAAACCTCTTCCCATTCCCTTTCCAGTCCATGGCACAATACGAGGCGATACAGACCGAGAGGAAGTGGCAGAAGCAGTGGAAGGACTGGGAGCTTTACAAGTTCGATCAGGCATCGGACGCTCCCGTTTACTCCGTTGACAACCCTCCGAGGTACGCCTCCGGATCCTTGCATCTTGGTCACGCCACCGGCTACTCGCTTATCGACTTCGCTGCACGCTACCACAGGCAGCGGGGCTTCAATGTGATGTTCCCGCTTTGCTTCGACGTGAACGGCACTCCGGTCGAAGTTCGCGTGGAAAAGAAGTTCGGCATCAACAAATACTCCGTGCCCAGGCAGGAATACATCAAGATGTGCGAGGAGTACGCCAACTCCTTCATCGGCTCGATGACGCAGCAGTTCGAGATGCTGGGGGAGAGCATGGACCCCTCCATTTATTATCAAACTGACGCGCCATACTACCGCCGCATAACGCAGATCTCCTTCCTGAAGATGCTGGAGAAAGGGATAGCATACAAGGGCGAGTACCCGGTCAACTGGTGCCCCCGCTGCATTACCGCTCTGGCGGACGCTGAGGTCGAGTACGACCAGAACCTTACCAAGCTGAACTACGTCAAGTTCTTCTTAGCGGACGGAACGGGGCACATCGTTATCGCCACCACGCGTCCGGAGCTCATCTGCACCTGCCAGACGATAGCGGTTCACCCGAACGACGAGAGGTACCGCGATCTGGTGGGCAAGGACATAATCACCCCCGTCTTCGGTAAGAAGGTCAAGGTCATCTCCGATGAGAAAGTTGATCCGGCCTTCGGCTCGGGCATCGTCATGATCTGCACCATCGGCGACAAGACCGATCTGGAGTGGGTCATGAAGTACAAGCTCCCGCTCGAGAAGGGTCTGGACGAGCAAGGCCGCATGACGGCTTTGGCCGGTCCCTACGAGGGAATGCCGGTCAAGGACGCCCGCACCAAGATAACCGAGGACCTTCTGGCCCAGGGCATCATCATCAAGCAGGAGGAGCAGCAGCAGAACCGCTCCATATGCTGGAGATGCCACACGCCCATAGAATTTTTGCAGGTCAAGCAGTGGTTCATCCGGATAATGGACTTCAAGAAGGAAGTTCTGGCGAAAGCGGACGAGATCGAGTGGTTCCCGGAGTTCATGAAAGTGCGTTTACAGGACTGGGTGAACTCGCTGCAATGGGACTGGGTCGTTTCCCGCCAGCGCTACTTCGCCACGCCGATACCGGTGTGGGAATGCGAGAAGTGCGGTTACGTTCTTCCGGCGAAAGAGAAAGATTGCTACATCGATCCGACCGTTACGCCACCGTACAAGGACGCCTGCCCCATGTGCGGAGGCGAGCTGAAGGGATGCCCGGACGTCTTCGACACGTGGATGGATTCCTCCGTATCGCCGTTGTACAACACCTTCTGGCAGCGGGACGAGGAGAAGTTCAAGAAGCTTTACCCGATGTCCCTGAGGCCGCAGTCCCACGACATCATCCGGACCTGGGCGTTCTATACGATACTACGCGAACATCTGCTCACCGGACAGAAGCCCTGGGACCACATCATGATACACGGGTTCATCATGGCCCCGGACGGAACGCCGATGCACACGTCCCTGGGCAACGTCATCGACCCGATGCCTTTGCTTGAGACCTACGGTACTGACGCTTTGCGCTATTACGCCTGCACCTGCTCGCTAGGAGAGGACCATGCGTTCCGGGAGCGTGACGTCGTTCACGGCAAGAAGCTGTGCACCAAGATCTGGAACCTTGGAAAGCTCATAGAGATGACCGTCACGGAGAAGCCGGAGAAGGTTCAGTTGAAACCTATCGACCGGTGGATCATGTCAAGGTACACCAAGGTGCTGGCGGCGGTGACGGAGCACATGGACTCGTACAACTTCGACAAGGCTATGCGCGAGGTGGAGAACTTCGCCTGGAAGGAGTTCGCCGATCACTACGTGGAAATGACCAAGCACCGCACTCGGGGCAACGATAAGTCCGTCCGATACACGCTGTACACGATCTATTTGGGCATCCTGAAGATGATGGCCCCGATGCTGCCGCACGTGACGGAGGACGCTTACCAGGCGTTCGCCAGGATGGACGGAGCGAAATCCATCCACGTCAGCAAGTGGCCCGAGCCGGAGCGCATAGACGAGGATGCCGAAAAGAAGGGAGACCTGACCAAGGAGATCATTGCTTCCGTCCGCACTTGGAAGGCGGAAAAGAAGTATCCGCTGAACAAGGAACTGGTCAGGGTGGAGATAGTGGGCAAGGACTCCCAATTGCTGCAGGGTTACGAGGACGACATCGCGCAAACGGTTCGAGCGGCGAGCCTCGACCTTCTCCAAGAGGCCGTGCTGGACCGCTGCCCCGTGGTTGTGAAACCTGTGCACGCCCTTATCGGCCCCCGTTTCAAGACCATGGCCAAGGAGATCGTGTCCCAGCTGGCTACCGTGGACCCCGAGGATGTCATGAGACAGGTGGCCAAGGGTGGCTTCGAGATCCTGCTGAATAACGGTCAGAGAGTATTCATCACCGACGAGCTGGTGGAGGTCGTATGCGAACTGCGATTCCAAGGGAAGGCCGTTGAGACGATCCAGGTCGGGGACCTGCTGGTGCTCATCGAGGCCAAGCAGTAAGCATCAACGGCGCCGTTTCCTGTAGGACAGCTGCACGGTCAGTTTCCATAGCAGCAATGACACCAGCAGGAAGACCGCTCCTTTTTCGTCGACGAGAAGGTAGAGCCCGCCGAGGAAGGCCATGACCAAGGAGACCGCGGCCAGCACTCCTCCCCAGCGGAAGGCTTTGCTCAACTGCTGCAGCGGTACGAAGACCTGATCGTAAAGAAGGTATACGACGAGGACCAGGGCTATGAGGAACGCGGCCTGGACGTACGGGGAGACCAACGAAAGAACGCTGTCGAAGAACAGGGAGCCGGGACTGGTGCCGAGCACCAGGAATAAACCGAACAAGAACATCGAAAGGACCGGGGCCATCGACCGGTCGTACCTTCTTCTGCGGCGCATCCCGTTCCGGTCAGGTCATCGTGGGATTTGTAGGTATTTGTAAAAAAAAGAAAAGGTCCGCCCGGCCGCCGCGCCGGGTCGGTTGCGAATCACTTGACGTCCGGTATGTCCTCCCACTTGCGGCTCATCTTCATTGTCTTCTCGAACGGGAACGCCTGCTCTTTGGACTTGAACCGCAGCGCCGCGGCGATGAGCAGCAGAACGGACGTCACGATCAGCAGGTAACCGCCGATCCCGAGACCCCACTTCACCTGTGCTGTTTCACCGCTCTCCGGGAGGTACACGTCCTCACTGCCGCTGAACGGTGACGCCTCTACGGTGTCGAACACCACCTTGGCATCCTCTACCCCGGTCACCTCGGCCGGGAAGTAGACGTACAGCCCGGACAGCGATACGATGATCGACAGAATGACGATCACCGGCAGCAGCATGAGGATGCCGCGGGAGAGGTACTTCCGGGCGATCTTAGCGTCACTGACGCCTATGGTGCCCAGAAGCAGGAATATCAGCGGCGTGATCAGGAGTATGCTCAGGGGGATCGGAAGTGCCGTAAGTTGCACGAGACCGACCTCAGGGTCCAGGGTGTTGACCATAAGCCCGTTCATTCCGTCTATCACGAGCACATCCTGGAACCCCTCCGTGGTTAGGTAGGGCGAGTCGATTGACAAAGATACCGCGTAGTAGGGAAGGAACACCGCGATAACGCCAATGACCAGAGCTATCAAGGCCAGGGAGTTGCTGGCCGCTCGTACCTTGTTGGCCTTGAAATCCAGTAGACCGAGGTAAGGCATGATGAGCTCGCCCAGCTTCCGGCGGCGGTAGATGCGCCAAACCACGAAGAGCACCAGAAGGGCGATTATGCCGATGTACATCCAGACGAATAAGGAGAAGAACATTTCCAGGGTCAGCAGGTTGGTGTTCAGCTCCGAGACGTTTTCGCTCCAGTATTCGCCGTTCCACATGGCCCCGTCCTGGCGGTAGGCTGGTCCCTGCGGCCCGGCCTGGCCTACGACGGAATCGCCGCCCTCGTTGCTTCCCCAGCGACCCATGAAGTTCAGCCAGGTCTCGCTTCCTGAGAGCATTATGATGCTGTAATCGTCCGAGGTCAGCTTCTTGTCGTCCCCGCACTCGTCGTTCGCCAATCCCAAAGCTCCAGAGTAGGAGCGGTAGTAGTTGGCGTGGCTACCCCGGGCGACGTACACCTTGTAATGATCGCCGTCCGTTTCGACGTCCGCCCATAGAGCGGTGACCCCGCTCTCGTGCTGGCTGAACGTCGTGCTGATGGGCTCAAGGGACGCGTCCAGGATGACCTGGGTCATCTCCCAGTCGCCCTCGTGCCGGTTGAGGTTGCCGTCGTTGAAGTAATAGAAGGTCCAGTACTGGAGAATGGTGTTGGCACCGGAATACTGAACGCGGCAGTAGACCGAGTACCCAAGCGTTCCAAGGTTCTCCTGGTAGTAGTCGACTATCCCGTCGTTGCTGTTGTTGCCCAGCCGATTGTCGAGATAGTGGTCGGTGCTGAAGAATATGAGCTCGGACGAGGTGACGCTGCCGTCGACCAGAACGTGAGTTGTACCGGTGGTCATGTTGAGGTCGCACAATGTGACGTAGGTCTCGATGTCCACTGGGTATAGTTCTTCATCACCGTGGAAGTAGTATTGGGGAGCGAATCGTTCGGCGAGCGCTGCTTCCTCCAGAGGCGTTAGAGCGGCCTGTCCCCCACCGGGGACCAGCAGGACGCTGAAGCTCAGGACCATGAGCAAAGCTATGGCAATAGCTATCGATCGGGATCGGGCGGATGTAAAACGCATGGATCGTGATTTATCGGGACCAATATGAAACTTATCAGGGAGGGATGGTCGGGTCAGGTGCATCTGGAATGGATCGGTCGCCTCTGCAGGGATATGTGGACGGTTTGGCCATATGGGTAAGCTTTAAATCCAATTACTCAATACCGAGAAAAGCACGCGGGTGTAGTGTAGCTGGTTATCACTTGAGCTTGCCAAGCTCATAACTCGGGTTCAAATCCCGGCGCCCGCACTCTTGACCCTTTTTCTGTTTTTATTCATCTCGTTCGACATCAAATGCTGCAACGGATAATATGTGTTCACCGATAATATCTGTTGATTCAAACCCGTAAAGGACCTTGGCTCCAGCTTCAACTATTGCATCAAAAGTGTCATAGGTTCCTTCAGGGGGAACAAATATAATCATCCCATCTCTCCCTCTGGTTAGTAGAACTCGATAACAATTTTTCGTCACTTGAAATGGATTTTTAGACTTGTACCGCACCCTCCCTTTACTAATCCATTTATCCTCGAAATAATAGAAATCATCACCCCAGCACACTATGGGCATATCTAACTCCAGGCCTTGACATTGAAATTCGGTTGTGGGAAGGCGTAGACTGCAACAAGAGTTCGATGAACTAGGAGGATCGTTGAACCAAGGGCCAATCGATAACCTCTGCATCGAATAGAAGTCGTTGTTTACCCCAAACGGAGTAAGATTTTTTGCTTTCGCTGAGCAAATTAATCCATAACGTTTGTCTTCGCAGGAATCGTATCTTCCCTGAGTGTATCTTTTTGCGACATCGATATCCTGAGTCACATAAATATTA
>JBFYNB010000038.1:0-15323 GCA_041304605.1 Methanomassiliicoccales archaeon | reverse complement strand
TTCGGCCTGTGGCCGATTCGAGGCTACCGCCTTTCCGGACTAGGCTACCTTGGCTTGCATGGGCATTTCCCTGCTCATATTTCAAACTTGACGATTTTGAATAATTCACCGATTTGGACAAAAGGATTTATTCACCCTAGCGCTTGAGCGTGCCGATGAGCGAGGTCGTGCTGACGGTGGAGGTGGACCGAAAGGCGAAGGAGGTCCGCCTTCCGGAAGGGTCCACGGTGGAGACCATGCTCGATTCCCTCGGCCTGTATCCGGACGCGCACATCGTGGTTCGGGGCAAGGTCCCGGTCCCGGTAGATTCCCCACTGATCAACGGAGACCAGCTGCGCATAGTCAAGGTCGCCTCGGGCGGTTAAGGACCGTTAAGCCAGATTTCTTGCGCTGCGTTCTTTTCGGCATAAAGTTTATAAGTGTCTTGAATTTTCATGGTAGTGTCAATCGAAGCCTGGAAATCGAGCCGGGCTTTCCTATATCACATGATCACTATCACCCTTTCATCACGCGGCCAGCTACGGCCGGGTAACGGATGGAAAACCCGTTCAGGTTCGTCGAGACATTGGTCTTGATGGGCATAGTGGAACTTGGTGTGCGAAAGCCATTCTCCTTTTCCAGCTTGACAGAGGTGATATGATGAACATTGACCCAAGCACCACCAAGTATCTGGTCAAGGCCAAGCTTAACGCTGACGGCATTGTCGAAAAACCGGACGTGGTGGGCGCAATATTCGGGCAGACCGAGGGTTTGTTGGGCGACGAGCTCGACCTGAGAGACCTGCAGAAAAGCGGCAGGATCGGCAGGATCGAAGTGGACGTCCACTCCCGGCAGGGAAAGTCCGAAGGACAGATACTGATACCATCTAGCTTAGATCAAGTGGAGACCGTTATCCTGGCCTCTGCATTGGAGACCATCGACAGGGTGGGCCCGTGCAAGGCCAAGATCAGCGTGGAGTCCATCGAGGACGTTCGCGTCGTGAAGCGCGAGAAGATCATCGAGAGGGCCAGGGAACTGCTCACCGAACTGATAAAGCAGTCCAAGACCTCCGGGATCGACCTCACGGAGAGCGTGCGCCAGTCCGTCCAGGTGGAAGAGATCACCTACTACGGCAAGGACCGCCTTCCGGCGGGACCGAACGTCGCCGAGTCCGACGCCATCATCGTGGTGGAGGGCCGCTCCGACGTGCTGAACCTGCTGAAGTCGGGCATCAAGAACGCCATAGCGGTCGAGGGGACCAACGTTCCGAAGACCATCATGGACCTGAGCAAGGAGAGGGTCATAACCGCCTTCGTCGACGGTGACAGGGGCGGAGAGCTCATCCTGCGCGAGATGTTCCAGGTGGCCGAGGTCGACTTTGTCGCCCGCGCGCCGCGCGCCCACGAGGTCGAGGAACTGACCCAGAAGCAGATCATGAAGTGCCTCCGGAACAAGATCCCTGGAGACCAGTTCATCGAGATGTTCAACCTGGACCTCGGAGATGCCAAGGACAAGGAGAAGAGGCTGGAGCCCTCCGCCAACAAGGTCGAGAAGCTGGACCGCTTCGAGAGGGCCGAGAAGGCGGACCGCGACAAGGACAAGGAAGAAGAGCCGGTGAAGGCCGAACGCGAGCCCCGTGCTGAGAAGCAGGAACGCCGCGAGCGCGAGGAACCTCGCCAAGAGCGGGAGCCCAAGCCGGAGCCCCGCCAGGAGAGGCAGGAACGCCGCGAGCGCGAGCCCCGGGCCGACCGGCAGGAACGCCGCGAGCGCGAGGAACCTCGCCAAGAGCGGGAGCCCAAGGCCGAGCAGCGCCAGGAACGCGAGCCCCGGGCCGACCGGCAGGAACGACCCCCCGTGGAGGAGAAGGAGCTCGAGGAGCGGAAGCCCGTTTCCCGCAAGCAGCTCTCCGGCGCGCAGGAGAAGTTCAAGGGCATGATAAACGAGCTGTCTTCCACCTCCAAGGCCCGCATAATCGACGCCATGGGCGGGATCATGAAGGAAGTGGCGGTGAAGGAGCTGGTCAACACCCTGAAGGAGGAGAAGGACCCGGTGTCCGCGGTCGTCTTCGACGGCATCATAACCCAGAGGATACTGGACCTGGCCTCCGACCTGAAGATCGGTACCATAGTCGGCACCAAGATGGGCAACATCACCAAGCAGCCGGCCGGAACCGACGTCTGGTCCAAGGACGACCTGAACTGAACATGAGCGGCGCGGACAGGGTCAGCTGGCGGAGCTTCGAGAGCACCGCCCAGGTCTCCATCCCCTCCGATCCCCTGTTAAGGGTGATCGGTCAGGAGGAGGCCGTGACCCTGGCCCGCATAGCCGCCAAGCAGCGCCGGCACCTGCTGCTGGTCGGACCGCCCGGAACGGGCAAGTCCATGATCGCGCAGGCCCTGGCGTTGCACCTTTCCCGCCCCACCCAAGAGATCAGGGTGGTGCACAACCCGGAGAACCCGGAACGGCCCCTGGTGGAAGTTAAGAACGAATCGGAGGTCGGTTCCGAATCCAAGAACAAAGAGTTCGCCGAGGGCGAGCTCATCGAGCCCAAGAACGCTCCCGTCAACGTGGCCGAGCGCCTGGGCTACCGCTGCCGCAACTGCGGCGCCTATTCCTCTCCTAAAGAACGCATCTGCCCCAAGTGCCAGAAGGGCAAGGGTACGGACGCTGTTGCTAACAATCCCTTCGGGGACCTGATGACCGGCCTCTTCGAGCAGATGAACGCCGCGGGCCTTACCGGAACGGCCGGAAAGGAACGCGTGACCACCACCCGCACCCGCTTCGGGAAGGAGGAAGTGGTCGTCTTCGAGAGATGCGGCGAGATGATACGCCTTCTGGACCAGGACGCCCTGGAGAAGCGCCGGGACTGGGAGAAGCAATCCCCCCGGAAGGTCATCGTGCGGCTGGACCGCAATCCGTTCGTTCTCGCCACCGGCTCATCGGAAACGGAGCTCCTGGGTGACGTGCGCCACGATCCCTACGGAGGGCACGCCCAGCTCGGTACGCAGCCGTACGACCGGGTCGTACCCGGAGCGATACACGAGGCTCACGAAGGCGTGCTGTTCATCGACGAGCTGCCGCACCTCGGGCCTCTTCAACGATTTATTTTAACCGCAATGCAGGAACGCCGTTTCCCGATATCCGGGCGCAACCCGCAGAGCGCCGGGGCCAGCGTCAAGGTGGACAACGTGCCCTGCAGCTTCATTTTCGTTGGCGCTTGCAACATACAGGACCTGGAACACGTTCTGTCTCCGCTGCGCTCGCGCATCTGCGGGAACGGATACGAGGTGCTGG
This sequence comes from Methanomassiliicoccales archaeon, assembly GCA_041304605.1. Taxonomy (GTDB): domain Archaea; phylum Thermoplasmatota; class Thermoplasmata; order Methanomassiliicoccales; family UBA472; genus UBA472. The sequence goes on along the minus strand of JBFYNB010000038.1, from coordinate 12,050 downwards.
TGAACACCGCCATGCCTGACACCGAGGAGAACCGCGATCGACTCGTTCAGTTCATAGCCCAGGAGATAGTCTCCGATACGCGGATCCCGCACGCTGACGCCTCAGCCATCGAGGCGATAATGAAGGAGTCGAGGGCAAGGGCGGCCAAGGTCGACGGCATCAGCAATGCGCTCACCCTGCGCCTGAGGGAGCTGGGCGGACTCATCCGGGCCGCGGGAGATCTGGCCGTGGGCGAGAGCGCTGAGCTTATCACCGCTGCGCACATCGCAGGGGCGGTGGAGCGGAGCAAGAGCGCCGAGGAGCAGATCAAGGACCGCTACGGCTCCTACACCAAAGGGCTCGGCACGGACATATCCTCGGCCCAGAAGGAGAAATCACCTTACTATTTCTGGAACCAGACCAAGGACTCCATGTTCCACTAGAGATAGCGAAGCAGGAGGATCCCGTCCTCGCCGTCGGAGTAGTATTTTGTTACCCGACGCACCGTGAAGAAGCCGAGCCGCGTGTAGAAGCGCTGCGCCGCGATGTTGCTGGCCCTCACTTCCAGAGAAACCTGTCGTACGCCCTTCTTGCCGCATTCCCGGAAGAACTCCTGCGTGAGCAACGTTCCTAACCCAGCGCCCCGGTAGTTGCGGGACACCGCCAGCATCAGCACTCTGGCGTGCTGCGCTCCGCTCATCACCCCGAAGACGAAGGCCACCACCCTCCCCATGTCCTCTATGACCAACAGTCCGTCCGGCCAGAAAGGCACCAGCTGCGTGAAGAGGGTGGGGTCGTATCGTTCGCGGAGTGACTCCGACGCGACCTGCCAAACGTCGGCCAGGTCCCGGTTGTGGAAGTGGCGTAATTGCAACGCCGCCGAATCCCGTTCGCCTAACTAAAGCCTTCTGGTCCGTCTCGCGATAATGATCAACGACAGCAGCAGGGGGAGCGGAGCGTAAAGAAGCCAGGCCGCGGCACTTTTCGAGGGAGCGGTCACCACCACCGTGATGTTGTCCACGGCCGAATTGCCTAATGAGTCCTCTACCCGGAGCGTGATGTCGTGCTGCCCCTCTCCCAGGGTCACCGCGTGCATCGGACCCTGAACATCGGCATGGCCGTCGCCATCCAGGTCCCAGGCCACGTTCGTGATCCCGGACGCGTCGTAACAACCGGTGGCGTCCAGAACGACCGGATCGCCGACCCTGGCCTCGAGGTAATGCCACGGGAGCACTATCGTCGGAGGAACCGCATCGCCCTTCCAATCCGCCTCGAACCACTGCACGAACACTTCAGCAAGTTCGGAGGAACGGAGAACGACCGCCATCTCCCGGTTGCGCTGCATAGAGCCGTCCACCCAGTTGGCGCTTCCCACCACGACCGTATCGTCCACTATCACCCCTTTGTTGTGCAGCCTTCCGAAGGGCGAGCTCCCGTCGGTCAAACGGCACTCCAGATCCCAACTTTTGTCGTTCGCCCTCTGATTGAGGACCTCGGCCACCAGGGTGTTGCCTTCCTCGGTGCCGAGACCGGAATCGAGCTGGATTCGAACGCTCACACCCCGCTCGGCCGCTGAGGACAGAACGGAGATGATCGCCGAGTCGTCAAGCCACGGCTCGTCGATGCGCATCTGCTGCACCAGTACGCGTTCCTGCGCCCCGGATATCATTCCCACCAAGGCGTCCTGGACGTTGAAGGGTGATGTCACCAGGGATGCGGTGGCGGCGTATGTTCGGGGTGCTGGGGGCATCGTCCCTAGCAGCCGACCGGGACCTCCTTCCGCCCTGACCAGACTGGTGTTCAATGTAAAGATGTCGACCCCTCTGGCGGAAATGTCCCTCAGGAACACCTCCTCGGCGTAGGAGCAGATCTGCCTCCCATTTACGATCGCGGCCCATCCGCGGTTGCTGCTGAAGCTGGAATCGGCCATGTTCTCTGAAGCGACGAAAAGCCGCTCTCCATCGAACAAGGCGTACTTGGCGTGCAGATAGTCGTAGCGACGGAACGATTCGCCGGAGCGCATCGTCCATACATCGACCCCGGAGTCCTGCAGATGATACGCGAGCGCCGCCCCGTTCTGGGAGACCCCGCCCACCGGCCTTCCTTCCAAGAGCACCGTAACGTTCAACCCGCGGGCGGACGCCCCAGCCAGGTGGCGGGCCAATGTCCAGTTCTCCATCAGGTAGCAGGCCAGCAGAACACTTTTTCTTGACGAATCGATCTGCCTTACCAACTCGGGCAGCGCGTCGTCCGGGTAAAGGAGCGGAACGACCTCCACCGGTAACGAAGGTGAATCTATGGAGAACAGTCCGGGAACGACCTGTTCCCAACTCTCCGGACCTTTTGCGATGTCGTTCCTGCTCAGGACGCGGCCTTTCTTGAGAACGGCCGGCGGACCGGTCCATGGCGGCTGCGGCTCGACGTTGCCGTAGCAGACCAGGTCCACCAACGTTCCATGAGCATCGAACAGGTAGACCTGATCTCCCGCGTCGGCCAGCTTCAGGCTTCCTTTCAATATCATATCGGAAGCGTTGTTGGAGATGCAGGACTCTCCCGGATACAGCTCCCGGAAGAACGAGCCTGAGGCGCTCCAGGTGACGCACCCGCCGGTCGCGATGACGTATGACCTGTTGAAGGTCGCGCTGCCCTCCCCGTCGCTTATCCGCCAACCTATGAGGTCCACGGAGGTTCCGTAATTGGTCAGAGATATGAACTCGCCGGGATAGGAAACGCACACCCGGGAGACCAGCACTCCGGGGATCTCTCCGGCATCCGAGACTGCCGCAGGGAAGGCCGGAACGATCAGAAGTATCACCAGGACCAGCACTATCGTCGGAATCGCACGCACTCTGGTGAAACGGATGAAAAAGGAAAAACGGTTATGCGATGCAATCAGCCTTCAGAGCGCGGAGACCAGGTCCTGCAAGGCCGCCTTGACGTCCTTGGCCTTGACCACGCCAGACGCCAGCAGCACTCCGGAGGCGCCCAGGTCCAGAGCGGCCCGGACGTCCTTGCCGTTCTTCACTCCGGCACCGCAGAGCACCTTCACCTTGGGATCGACCTTCCTTACCATCTCCACGGTCCGTGAGACGATGGCGGGATCGGCAGTGGTGACGGATATGTCCCCGCCAATGAGCTCCGGCGGTTCCACGGCGATGAAGTCCGGGGAGAAGGCGGCCATGGCAGCGGACGTTTCGGCGGTGTCCGTGCAGACGACGCTGACCAGCCCTAACTTGCGGCACGCCTCTATCGCCGCCACGATGTCCTGCGGGGGCATGCGGTGCTCGGCGTGGTTGATGAGGGTGCCAATCGCACCAGCGGCCTTCACGCTCTGCGGCGAGACGTAGCCGGTGACGGAGCCCGGTGGCTTATTGTCCACATGCTGCGAAAAGACCGGAACGGTGACCGCGGAGGCCACCTTGGAAAGCTCGACCATCGGAGGGCAGACGACTATGTTCGCCTTCTTGACCAGGGCCACGGACTCGCATTCCTTGGCCAGTCGAACTGCCCCAGGCCCCTCCACCTCGGAGTAGACCTTGAAGTTGACGATTATGACCGGGGTCCTTAGCTCAGTCAATCTTCTCCATCCTGTCCTTCAGCTTGCCGAGGACGGCCGGGCGGGTGGTGTACTCCATTTCCTCCGGACCAAGGATCGATGGCATGAACGGCCCGTGCTGGCGCATGTAGATGCTGGCGCGGACGGCCTTACGCCTGGCCTCATCCCAGACGCTCCCGGAGAAGTAGTCGACCGGCATCTTCTTGCCGAGCGGCGCGTCAGGGTCCTCACAGCCCTGGAAGCGGCCATTGCTGATCTGGAATCCCAGTGCGACGATCCGCGGCGGACCGTCGAAGTAGGTCGGATCGGAATCCTCTACGGAGCAGGGGTACAAGGCGCCATAGTGCGAGCCGCGCATCCATCCCGCGACCAGGGCCGGGAACATGAACGGCTGCAAAACCTCGCCGACGGCCGGAAGGCCGGACTGGCACCTGACCACTGCCACGGGGTCGTCCTTGCCGACGTACTTCCCGGCGCAGATGTTCAGCTTTTCCGTGCTCACGACGCAGGCGGTGCCGATGTTCTTGTCCTTGCTCATGACCCTCTTGATGGCGTAGCGGGTGGTGTCGCCGATCAAGCTAAGAATGTCATAGGTCTCCTCGGGAGCGGACATCACGATCCTCTTGGAGTCCATGACGTCCACGATCTCGAAGCGGAATCCCTCGTGCGCCCTCGGGTCGATGACCAGGCCGGTGGTGGTGAAGGGGTCCATGAATATGCGGGAAAGAGGCATGGAGTAGGCGGAAGGCTCGGTCTTGTCGGCCATGAAGAACACTATCGGCTCGGCGCCCCTCTCGGTGAACTCGACCTCGGCCGCCCCGGGGCCCATGCCGCGGATGTTGCCGCTGAACGCGTCGGAGAGTATGTCCTGCCCGGCGGCGTACATCTTCATCTCCTTGGCCAGCTTCGCGGCGTCCTGGAAGGCGCTCCACGCCAGACCGTGGACTTCCTTGTTGTTCTCGCCCTTATAGTGGGTCATGAACAGGTTGATGTCGTCGCCGACCCTGGTCACGTAGAAGTCGTTGATGACACCGGTCTTGACGCCCTCGGTCAGAACCTCTTCGCACTTGCGCATCATCTTCGGGTGCGGCTTGGAGTGCCCAGCGACCGATCCTACATCAGCTTTAATGACAGAGACAGTAACCTTCTGAGACATTAGAATCCCATACCTTGGATTCTCAGAATTACTGCTGGGATATATAATGTTTGATGAACGGGTATCGCTGAATGACGACCTTGGAAAAAAAAGGAAAGGCCAGAAAGGCCTACTTCACGGCTATCGCTGAGGCCGGGCAGGACGATTCGGCGTTCTTGACGCAGTTGATCAGACTGTCCGGGGCCTCGCCTATGGACTTGTCGCCCTTCTGGTATAACGGTTTAACGTTCGAATTGCCATCGTCCCCTTCCATGAAGAAGTCGGGGCATTCGTCGTTGTAGCAGATTCCGCAGCCGGTGCACTCTTTCTGGTCTATGGTGACTTTAACGGGCATGAACGTAATCACCCCACCCGGAGACCTTTAATTTTTCGCTTTGCCTCCCTCAGTGGACGAACGGATGCCTGGACCGCCAACGCTTATAAGCAAAATCGTAGATGTCGAGTTGTTTGCTACGAGGAGTCCACATGCTTCACGATTCACGTTCCATAACCGCCAACGAGTACGAGAAGGAAGTCACCGTCGAGGGTTGGGCCCAGGAGGTGCGCAATTTGGGCGGCATCTCGTTCCTGATCTTGCGGGACCGCTACGGCGTGGTCCAGATCACCGCCCCCAAGAAGAAGATCACCCCGGAGGTCATGCAGGCCATCACGTCACTGGCCAGGGAGTCCGTGGTGCGGGTGACCGGAACGGTCAAGCAGAGCGCCCAGGTCAAATCGGGCTTCGAGATCATACCTTCATCGGTCGTCGTCACCGGCGTCGCGCAGACGCCCCTCCCCATGGGGGTCGTGGACAAGGTGGACGTGGAGGCGGAGACGCGCTTCAACCACCGCTACATGGACCTGAGGAAACCTGAAGTTCGGGCGGTCTTCGAGATCAAGTCCCTGACCATGAGGCTCATCGACGAGTACCTGGCCGATAACGGCTTCGTGGAAGTTTTCACTCCGAAGCTCGTTGCCTCCGGGGCCGAGGGAGGCTCCACCCTCTTCAAGGTGGACTACTTCGGAAAGCAGGCCTATCTGGCGCAATCCCCGCAGCTCTACAAGCAGATGCTGATGTCCACCGGCCTGGACCGGGTGTTCGAGATCGGCCCGGCCTTCCGCGCCGAACCGTCCGATACCGCGCGCCACGTCTCCGAGTTCATCTCGTTCGATGGCGAAATGGCTCACATCGACTCGCAGAGCGACGTCATGGCCATGATCGAAGGATGTACGCAGTTCGTCATCTCCGAGGTCAAGGAGCGCGGTGGCTGGGCGTTGCAGGCCCTGGGACGGGAGGTCGTGGTTCCGAAGGCGCCGTACCCGGTGGTCTCCTACGAGAAGGCCATCGGACTGGTGCAGGGCGCCGGCCTCAAGATCGACCTGGGCGAGGACCTGGGAACGGAAGGGGAGAAGCTGCTGGGCGACCTGATGGCCCAGGACGGCTACGAAATGTACTGGATAGCCGAGTACCCGGAGGCCGCCAAGCCGTTCTACATCATGGAGAAGGATGGTACCCCGTACTCGTACTCCTTCGACCTGGACTACAAGGGCCAGGAGATATCCTCCGGCGGGCAGCGCGAGCACCGCTATGACCGCCTGGTGCAGAGGATGGAGAAGATGGGACTGGACCCGAAATCGTTCGAGTTCTACCTGAACGCCTTCGCCTACGGAATGCCGTCCCACGGCGGCTGGGGCCTAGGCGTGGAGAGAATGGTGCAGAAGATGCTGGGGCTTAACAACATCCGCGAGACGATATTGTTCCCCCGGGACCGTAACCGGTTGGTCCCCTGATACTGCGCCTAGTGGGTGAAATTATATTACCCGGGGTATTCATATCCCCCCTGGGATGCACGTGAACGATCAAGGAGCGGACGCTGAGGAGCACGAGGCGGGGCCGGCGGACTTCATGACGGACGAGGATTTCGACCCGAACGTCATCGAGTTCTTCGTGGCCGGGGAACCCGTGCCGCAGGGTTCGACCAAGGCGTTCTACATCAAGAAGCTGGAGCGAGTGGTCACCACCCACACCAACGCTAATACGGACGCCTGGCGCAACCGTATAGCGACGGAAGCGCAGCATGCGAACGAGCTCCGCCCGCAGAGCTACTTCTCCGACGATCGCCGCCTCGGGTACGACGTTACCATGGAGTTCACCTTCACCAGGCCTAAGAGCACTCCCAAGCGCTGGAAGCAGAACACCAAGCGCCCTGACCTGGACAAGCTGGTGCGGGCGGTTCTGGACGGAATAACCAACGTTCTGATCCCGGACGATTCGCAGGTCGTACGCTTAACGGCCGGAAAATGCTACGGGGATTGCGACCGGTCGCCGGGACTGCGCATTTCCATCCGCCGACTGGATTGAGTCCTGGACCGGGATCTCTGCACTCATAGGGTTCATCATCTCCGCGAAGATCAGCGACCCTTTTCTCTTCATCGATCCAATAAGTTGTCCAGCGACGTTGGCGGTTACTCCCTGAGGCGAATTAAACGTTTGCTCCGACCGGTCATGTCCAATTTTAGACATAGAGCCGTTAACCCTGCAGATTGCCGAACATCATGGTTATGTGCTGTTCAGCAATAATCATCAATTCCCTAAAAGAGGTATAACATGGAGCAAATGGATCTAGAGGACGCGAAGAGCAGCTTCGTGGGAGTGCCCTACTCCCTGCGGGTGGCCCACGAGATAACCTCCGAGGGATACGGCTTCTGCGTATCCTGCGAGACCGGGACCATAACCGACGTGTTCTCCCCCTCCGCGGAGGACTGAACGCGATGATCTTGCCGTCTACCTTTTTCATCAGACGGCGGTAAGATTCATTTTAAGTTAGCTCCATAGCTTTGTCATGAACAGCGCCATCGTGGCCATTACCAACGACATCGGCGCCGAGGGACGGGTGATGGAGGCCCTGTGCCAGATGCCTTCCGTGAAGGAGTGCTATATCGTTTACGGGGTGTACGACGTCCTGGTGAAGGTGAACGCGGGGTCGGACGACGAGATGAGCGCGGCCATCAGCGCTATCCGCGAGCTTCCGGGGGTCCGTTCCACCCTCACCCTGGTGGTGTGCAAGGAGCATAAAAAGTAAGGATTAGATTCGTGTTTACCGGAGCAGAGGCATCCTTTTGGACAAGTTCGCCCAGGACCTGGAATCGCTGATAAACAAGCTGGTCGCCGGCTGCGACCCTCGCTGCGAGGAAGCCCTACGCGTGCTGAACCAGCGATTGCTCGACCTGAAGGAGAAGAACCTGCTGAAGATCAACCACTCGGTGCTGGAGATGGTGGTCGCCAAGTACCTCATACAGGACGGGTACGAGGTCGACCTGGAGCACATGATCGACGCCGGGCTGAGCTGCGACGTGTACGCCCGCAAGGGCGACGGGGTCATGATCGTGGAGGTGGAGACCGGATACGTGCCGCCGGCGCACGCCCTGGACCCTATGGATTACATTCGCGCCAGGATCGCTTCCAAGATCGCGCGGTACAGCAACCACTGCCAGAAGTTCTCCCTGGCCGCCCCGCCGCATTACGTTATGCCGGTCATGCCCTTCTTCACCCGCCCGCCGCGGGACAGGGGGGAGAAGGAGGCCTGGCTGGTCAAGCATTACTGCGACCTTTACTACAAGAGCCCCCCAGTGAGCATGGACGAGATAATGAACTCCCGCATTCACAGCGTCTCGATAATCGAGGTGGAGAGCGGCACGTTGCGCGACATGTCCCCGGAAGAATACATCAATCTGACCGTCGACTGGTACCTGTGAGGCGATAACTTGGATTCCGCCCTTCTGTTCCTAGGCTCCGTGGCCGTCATTTCCTTGTCGGGGGTGCTGATGCCCGGCCCGGTGTTCGCCATGACGATCGCTTGCGGCTTCCAGGACCGCTGGTCCGGCTGGAAGATAGCCCTGGGGCATGCGGTCGTGGAGGTGCCGACCATCGTAGCGATTTTCTTCGGGATGAGCGTGTTCCTGAAGAACGACATGGTGCTGGCGGCGATTGGGCTGCTCGGCGGGGTCATCCTGCTCTACATGGGGTATGATGTGTTCCGAACGCGCAAGGAGGTGGTGGCCAGCTGCAGCACCAAGACACAGAGCCCCTTCTGGGCGGGGGTCACGACCACGGCTTTCAACCCGGGATGGCTGCTTTGGTGGGCCACGGTCGGTGCTGCGCTAACGGCCACGGCCGTCACCTTCGGCTGGTGGATGCTTCCGTTCTTTGTGATCGTGCATATAACCTGCGATTTCCTGTGGGAAGGCTTCGTGGGAATGACCATATTCGGAACGAAGGGGAAATGGAGCACCACCTGGCATCAGCGGGTCATAGCGGGGTCCGGGGTGCTCATGATAGTTTTCGCCATCATGTTCGTCCTTGATGCGCTAGGCAACCTGCTGTGACCTCATCTTTTTAAACGTCAGCGGTCTTACTGAAGTGCTGAGATGTCCAGGGCCTACAAGGACCACAAGATCTACTGCTGCTTCACCCTCAACCGGCTGGTGGCGGAGCTGGGAATCAACCTATACCAGCCGGACCTGGAATCCAAGCTCGACCGGCTCCTTGACGATAGCGTCAAGGGCATCTCCAAGGAGGAGGTCAAGCACGAGATCCGCTCAAACCATTTCATGACCAACAAGGTCATCGAGAGATTGGTGGAGGACGGGCTGGTCACCCTTGACCATCTGGACAATCGCTATCAGGTGCGCATCACCAAGGCCGGGGTGCTGTACATCCGCAAGTACAACGAGTTCTTCATGAACATCTACGCCGAGCAGATCCGCGACCATTACCGATACCGGGGGTTGCCTCACTGGGCCCGCGACGCCGATAAGTGACCATCCGCCACGTATGGTATGAACTCATAGCTGCCATCCTCGTTCTCGATTATCAGTTCCAGCGAAGAGGCGTAGCGGCGCAGTCGATGGCCCATGGTCGCCGAGGATGATATCAATCTTTCGTACGCTTCGTCAGCCAGGTCCTGATCGCCTGAGCGCTTCCAGAGCATGATGACCCTGGACGGAGGAAGGCGGTTCCTGCGGCAGACCTCCTCCACCGCCCGGACCATGAACCAAACGGTCTCCGCGGTTGGCGCCCTTTCCAGTTGCTTGATGAAGAGCTGGTATCCGGGATAACCGAGACCGAACAGGCGCCAGAGCACCCCGGGCCTGGCCCTGAGATAATAATCAAAGTTGTAGAACATGTTGTCCTTGCCTTTGAGGACGGCCGGAGATTGCCCATCGCTGCGCAGGGCGGTGGCCATGGCCGGGTTCCGACCCGCCATATAGGTCCTCAGGCGTTCCACGGCGTTGCTCCCTTGTGGCGCGAACACCACCGGATCGTCCTGCCTTATGCTGAGGATGACCGAATGACGAAGGGTGTAATAATCCAGGAAGTCGTTCAATCGTCTCAGGGTGAAGATTGTCCACAACCCCAGGGCAAATAGGGCGATCAGGATGGCCGTCAGGGCGAAGTTGCGCACCGCGAACTGCAGTATCAGAAGGAAATCGAGCACTAGCCAGACTATTATGAAGACCCCGGCGGACCACACAAGCTTCCGCAGGCGTGGCGCCTCCTTGTTGACATCCTCGGCCAGATCGAAGATGGCCGAAATGGGGTTCTCCACCGCTCTCGGGTCCGGCACGCTCATTCTCTCCTGTTTCGCCATTTTTAATATTTAAATCCGTAGGAAACAATCGTCAGTAACATTTCTGCTTGGTGGTATTTGATATACATCGGCGCTCGGAGACCTAAGGAGGCATAAGATGCTCAAAATAACAAGCATTATCTCCGTCGTCCTGGTGGCCGCGCTGTTGCTCAGCGGCATAAGCCTGGCCACCGAGGCGGCGGAAGCGGACCCCATGGACCGCATCAGGCTGGAGATGGGGACCACCGCCGAGTACGGCGGCGGGAGCTATGTAGCAGTGAACATGACCGAAGGGACTTCCCTGGCCTGGTTCGCCGTCGTGTACGGCAACGAGGACGATCCCTCCCCCATAACCATAGTTGGGGCCAATATTCGCTATCTAGGAGGCGCCAAGGTGGTCTCTCAGGATGGGACGGTTCTTCTGGACCAGGTACCGATACCGGTGATCACCGTGTTCGGGCAGAGCCTGTTCGCCCTGCTGGAGTTCGATGACGTCGGCTACCGCACCGGCTTCGGGCTTGATTACGGCGCCGGTAACGGGCTGTTCGACTTCAACAGTGACCGCCGTCTGTTCGATGATCCCAATGGACGCTTCGAGCCTGTTTACAAGTACATCAGCCTGGAGAGGGCCTGGGAGCTCTCTGAGATCGTGACCATCATCGATGCCGCCAACCAGAGCAAGCACTTTGACTTCTCGATCTATGCCGAGGACGTGCTTTACACCACCGTCTGGGACTCGGACCTCATGAGCTACCGCAACGGCACCGTCGAGGATGGTATGGTAGAGAGGATCGAGTTCGCCTTCCATGTGACCGCCACTGCCACCGAATCAGAGGTGCAGATACCGTTCTACGAGGTCACCGTGGGCGAGGATGACGGCAATGGAGTGATAAGGGATTCCGAGCAGATCGCTTCCCGCAACTTCACCGGTGTCACCACCGACACCCAGTTCAAGTACGACCACATCATCGAAGGCTGGGACCCGGCCGCCGAGGCGGATGATCCCAGGATAATGCTGGAGAACGGCATCATCCACGCCGTGTTCGTACCGGAGGTCGTGGAGGACTGGTACTCCGCGCAGTTCGTGCAGGCCGAGGTCAAGGACGGCAGCGGAGTGGCCGAGTTCGAGACGGAGAACGGGACCGTGGAACTAAGAGACACGTCCGAGGCCCCCTCCAAGGCCACCGTGGTCACCCGCGACGAGATCTCCTTCCGGGACAACTGGCAAAGGACCGGAGCCCTGACCTGGGTGAGCAACGTGAGCGTGGACGGGCAGGATGAGCTGGTCATCTACCAGGTGCATGCCGGATCGCGCCACATGCTCCCGGAGAACGTGCCGGACGGACACGTGCGCTCCATCGTCCTGCTGGGCGGATACATCTACCCGGTCGGTGAATCGGTCATGCATGACCCGGCGGTGGACTTCGCCGCCATAGCGGTGGACATGGACCCCTCGATCCCAATACTGGTGACGGTCATCATCGCCATTGCGGTGGTCATCTGCCTGGTGCTGGTGGCCGCGGTGGTGGCGCTACTGTACGTCCAGAGGAAGAAGAGAGGCCGGATGCAGGTACCCCCGCCGTATCGGTAAGAGATCAAACCTTTTCTTATCTTTTTAATTGAATTTTCGTTGAACCTCAGGAGGAGTCATCTGCGACCTCGTGAATCCGGTTGTTCAATTTATTGCGGTTTTGCGTTGTCGTTAATGCATGGTAGTCGGCAATAAAATAAAACGCTTTAAACGAACTGG
>JBFYNB010000037.1:0-15520 GCA_041304605.1 Methanomassiliicoccales archaeon | reverse complement strand
ATAGAACGCCACGTCGTCCACGTTGCTCGGGCCGTATATGCCCGACGGGCGCAGGATGGTCCAATCGAGGCCGGACGATCTCACCAGCTCTTCCGCTCTCGCTTTGGACCGACCGTACTCGTACTGCGGGTTTAGCGGCGAATCCTCGTCCCCCGGCGGGGACGCTATCGGCCCCATGGCCTCGGTGCTGCTGCAGTACAGGAAGCGCTGCACGCCCGCCTCCTTGCACGCTTCCAGCAGGTCCCCCGTTCCCTTCACGTTGACCCTGTCGTAAATCTCCTTCTTGCCGGTGAAGGTGTAATACGCCGCCAAATGCACCACGGCGTCCACGCCCTTCAATGCCTGGAGCATGGAATCGCGGTCGGTGAGGTCGAAAACTACCTTCTCAAGTCCAAGGGCATCTATCTTCCTGGTGTCGCTTCCCTTCCGGTGCGCGCAGACCGGAACGTGAGGTCCCTTGGCCATCTCCTCGATCAGGTGCCCGCCCAGGAACCCGGTGGCTCCGGTGACCAGTACTCTCAAAGCTGCCCCTCCAGGGCGGCGTTGGCCTTGCGCCAGTAAACGATGCGGGTGAACAGGGACGACATCGTGACGCCATCGTACGGCTCGACGGCCCCGCGCATGAACATATCCCCCAGGGGGAGTATCCTGTGCACCCCGGCCCCGATCAGCTTGCTGACGATGAGATCGCGGGACGCCTCTGTTACTGCCAATCCAACGCTCTGCACTCCGTCGATGCCCTTGAAGGCCGGATGCTCCGGCAAGGACCGCAGCAACTGCACGGCGCCCTCCGCGTCCGGAACGACCACGATCTCCAGGAAGCGCCTTCTGGCGAAAAGGTTGAACGCCGGGAACTGTGCCGTAAGGTTGCCAAGGGAGCTGCGCCCCTTCGAAAGCACCAGGGTCCAGGGGTTCTCCGGGCTCTTGGAGGAGAGCACCATACCACCGTCCGTCTGGATGAAGCGGCGGGCGCCCTGCAGAACGAACAGACGGTCTTGATCGGGCGTCAGCGGGAACTCGTTACCCGCCTCGTCCAGGCGCTCTCCGGCGGCCTTCAGGAACTCCTTGGCCTTTTCGTAACTTCCTATGAACACACCGGTGGTAGGCGAGGAGCACAGCTGCTGATCGTAAAGAACAACGTCCAAGGCCAGGTCGTCCGCCGCCTGCAGAGGCTCCACGCCCTCCTCGATGAACGCCATGCCGGTGAAAGGACCGTTGACGAAGAAGCGCGGGTGGTTCCGGTTCTTCCCGACCATGTTGGCCACGACCGTTCTAGCGGGCTCGGCTCCCCAGAAGTTCACCATGCCCATCGGCAGCTCTTCCAGGGCGAGCTTCAAGGAGGGCGAGTCGTGCCCGAAGTAGGAAACGACCAGGGCGGAGCGGACGGCCCTGGCCGCCCTGGAATCGGGAACGTCCGCCAGCAGCTTGAAGACCTCGCAAACCCCGCGGTAGTTGGCTATCGACGGTTTCAGGATGGTGAGGTTCCCGGTCACCAGGGAGACCACGGTAGGTATCAGCGTGGGCACGATGGAGTTCCCGGAGCTGATGATCAGCACCGGTCCGACCGGCACGTGGCGGAACATCTCCGTCTCGTCCACCTCCATGAACTTGTACAGAGCGTCAGCGCCGCCCTGCACCGAGGCGTCCAGGTTCTTGCGTATGTTCGCCGCTCCCAGCACCGCCGGCACGAACGACAGTTCGGTCTCCATCAACGCTAGCGAATAGCCAGTAGAGGCGGACATGTCCTTCTTCAATTCCTCATAATCCCCGTTGTCCAGCTTCTGCTTCCATTTGCGCGCTATGTGCTCGATGACCTGCAGCCTCTCATCGATCGGGATGCAGGAAAGCTCGGCCTGCACCTTTGCTGCGGACGTTACCAGCTCACGCAACGCTGAAGGTGAGAGCTCGAGCACCTCGGGGTTCCCGGCGGAGGGTACCGTCTCTAGGGCACGATCGAACAATAGGGGGGCCAGGGCGGGGCACATGGCCACCCGGATGCCCTTCCCGGAAAATAAACATGCGCCTACTGCTTGGTCATCATCTCTTCCAGTGTCCCGCCGCAGGCCCGTTGCAGGTCCCAGCCTTCCTTGACGCTCAAACGGCGCTTGTAGACGAACTCCTTGCCGTAGAATCCCTTGGAGGAATGCCAGGTCATGATGTCCCCTGGATAGAACACCTCCAGCCAGGAGGTGGTGAAGGGGTTGAATATTCCCAATATGCCTTCCTTTCCCTCCTCCTCTATCGGCTCAAAGGTCATGGGGTCCAGCAGGAACGCCTCCGCCAACGGGTGGGGCACCTTGTCCATGACGCCGTAACGGTCGATTAGGGCGGTGAGCGTCTCCGTCATCCCCAGCACGTCCATGAACGGGGTGTCGATCTGCGTTCCTGCGGCGTCCTTGCTGATGAAATGCTTCTGCGCATTGGAGACCAGTTGCGGATACGGGGGAAGGTCGGCGAAGCCCTTGCTTCCTCCGCCAGTTACCACGATCCCGCCCCTTCCCAGTTTGATCGGCGGCGCCCCCGAGGCGAGCTTATAAGCCAACTTCTTTCCGAAGCCCATGGTCTCGAACTTTTGCCCGAGGATATGTACCCCGGCCGGTGCGGTGAAGAACAGCTTCGGCTCCTTTTTCGACTTCAGGAACTTCAACAAGTTCTCCTTGTTGGTGGTCAGCTTCTGCCAGGGCGTGCCGGCCTGCGACTTGTCCTCCAGGTCCATTCCGTACAGGAGCTCGATGCCCTTCTTGTCCAACGTCAGGTCCACGAACGCCACGAAGCTCAGCTTGTAGCGTAGCTCGGGGGCGGCCATGAACAGGGCGACGCCCTCTCCTTGCTTCAGAACGTCCCCGTAAACGTGCTCGAACAGGTCGGTGTTGGCCTTGAGCATGATGGCCAGGTCCACCGGCGAACGATAAACCCGTACCGGGTCCTTGCCGGTGGTTCCGCTGGAGGAGAATGTCTCCCCGCCCTCCTCGATATCCTGGATCAGGAAGCGCTTCTGACCCTCGCCGCGCAGCATGTCCGAAGGTATCGCCAATTTCGCGATATCGTGCAGCGTGGCCTTGGCCGGGTCTATCTCCAGCCTTTCGAACAGATCCACGTAATAAGGGCTGTGCCTGGCGAAGAACTGCAAGGACTCCCGGCGCAGCGATTCCCTGATGGACGCCAATTCCGCCGAGCTCTTCTTGAAGAGCGGCTCGCCCATGATCAGGTCCCAAACCTTCTTCACGTACGGGTCTTCCAGAAGCTTGCTGCGGGACCCGTTCTCCATCAATTCATTGGCGTTCGTTAGGGCACACTCCTGACCTGGGAGGGAACGCTTACTGGCAATATATGAGTTTGGCGTACCATATTGAGCTTTCAGATCATTCGCCGTCGCTCATCCTTCGCCCTGTCCAGTATCCTGGCGATGAATTCGTCCTTTCCGTCCGAATACGCTTGGCGGTCCTCCCTGAAGCGGATGGCGAGGTCATCCTTCAACCGCCCGTAAGCAGCAGCTTCCTCGGGATGGGCGATCAGCCGGTCCCGGAACAGAAGGTGTTTGGCATGTTCCTCCCCCCCGTGGCGGACCACGTGAACGTGATGCGTTCGCGGCATCCCCTTGCGGAAGAAGAGCCTCTCCGGGTCGCCGATCGGAACGTGGACGTACCCCAGCTTCCCCAAGGCTCCTTCCACGTCCTCCGGACGCGCTCTGTCTACGGTGACCAGGATGTCTATCACCGGTTTGGCCCGGATCCCGGGGACCGCCGTGCTTCCCACATGCTCTATCGATACGGCCAGGGGACCCAGGGTCTCAAGAAGGGACACCCTCTCCTGACGAAAGAGGTCCCTCCAAAGGGGATCGTGGTCCTTCAGCTCCACGATGTCCAGTCCGTTGTCCGGCGTTTTCTTTACGGCCATCCCGAAATGTCCCCCAGTATTCCTCGGGGGGAGTGATGAATTGAGATATTCTTAAATATCTTGCTCGGCATGAAGACCATCCGTGTCACGTAACAACACGGGTGAGAGGACATCATTGCTTTTGCCATCGCTCACTGCAGTTGTTATTTTGTGAAAGAGGAGGTCTAACGACCGTCCTCCCCGATCGGAAAATGAGGGATTAGTGTATGAAAGGTGCCAAGGCCGTATTGGAACTGCTTGAAGGACAGGGGGTTGACGTCATGTTCGGTTATCCGGGCGGGGTCACCATCCCGTTGTACGATGAGCTTATCGATTCTAGCATCCACCACGTCTTGGTCCGCCACGAGCAGTGCGCGGCGCACATGGCGGACGGCTACTCGCGAACGACCAACAAGACCGGAGTGTGCCTGGCGACCTCCGGACCGGGAGCTACCAACCTGGTCACCGGCGTGGCCACGGCGTACGCTGATTCATCCCCCATGATGGTACTCACTGGCCAGGTAGCCACCTCGGCCATAGGCAACAACGCCTTCCAGGAGGCGGACATCTTCAGCCTGATGATGCCCATCACCAAGCACAACTACCGGGTGCTGAAGCCGAGCGATCTCCCCGAAGCGATCAAGCGCGGCATGGGCATCGCCAACAGCGGGCGAAAAGGTCCGGTGCACATCGACCTGCCGGTAGATGTTCTGCGTGGGGAGATCGATCCCGCCAAGCTGCAGGAGAACTTCCCCGTGCCCTCGCCGTACGAGGACTTCTCCTCGGTGCTCGACGCGGTCAAGATGCTTAGGGACGCTGAGCGTCCCGTACTGCTGGTCGGCGGAGGTGCTAGATGGGCCAACGCCTCCAGCGAGGTGCTCAAACTGGCCGAGCTGCTCATCGCCCCGGTGGTCACCACCATAATGGCCAAGGCCATAATCCCGGAGGAGCACCCACTGTCCTTGGGCATGATAGGCATGCATGGACGGGAGTGCTCCCGGAAGGCGCTTCTGGAAGCGGACGTGATTTTCGCCATCGGCGCCCGGTTCTCCGACCGCACCATCGGCTACGACAGCGAGGTGCCCAAGGAGACCAAGGTCATCCATCTGGACATCGATCCCATGGAGTCCGGTAAGAACGCCCGCACCAAGGTACGCCTGGTGGGTGACGCCAAGAAGGGGCTCCAGATGATCATCAAGGCCATGGGCCGCTCCAACAAGGGCGAAACGGCCTGGAGCCGCCGGGTGAAGGAGCTTTACGATGGCTGCGTGTGCAACATAGACATCGACGAGGACCCGATCAAACCGCAGAAGGCCATATGGGAGCTGCGCAAGGTTCTCGCTTCCGACGCGTTCGTGGTGACGGAAGTGGGGCAGAACCAGATGTGGGCGGCGCACTTCATGCGCTTAAAGCATCCCAGCCAGTTCGTGACCTCCGGCGGCATGGGCACCATGGGCTTCGGGTTCCCGGCCTCCATTGGCGTCAAGTACGCCCACCGCGACAAGCAGGTGGTCGATGTCGCCGGCGACGGCAGCTTCCAGATGGTGTTCCAAGAGCTGGCTACGGCCATGAGCGAGGACCTGCCGGTGGTGGTGTGCCTGCTCAACAACGGCTGGCTGGGAATGGTCAAGCAGTGGCAGAAGCTGATGTGGAACAGGCGCTACTGCGGCACCGAGCTGAGGAACAATCCGGACTTCGTAAAACTGGCCGAAGCTTTCGGTGCCGGCGGCATGACCGTCACCCGCTCCAGCGAGCTGGCCGAGGGGTTCAAGACCGCCTTCGCGTCGGACGTGCCGTTCGTGCTGGACATCCGCACGGACCCGGAGGAGGACATGCTCCCGATGGTCCCCGGGGGAGTGAGCAGCCTGGATGGAACGATACGCAACCGCTGCCGCTGGAACCAATCGTGCCGCTAGATTCGAATATTGTAAATAATCAAGAAAAAATGCGTGAAAGCGTACAATGGTGATCTCATGGCAAGGATATATCACGAGTCAGATGCCGACCTCGGGGTCCTGAAGGGCAAGAAGGTCGCGGTCATCGGTTTCGGAAGCCAAGGAAAGGCGCAGGCCCTCTGCATGCACGACAGCGGCCTTGACGTAACGGTCGGGGTCCGCAAGGACGGCAAGTCCTGGGTCGACGCCAAGAAGAACGGCCTGAAGGTCGACACCGTGGCCGGCGCCGTGAAGGGCGCCGACGTGGTCATGGTGCTCATACCCGATGAGGTGCAGGGCGACGTGTACAAGGCGGAGATCGAGCCCAACCTGAAGGACGGCGCGGCATTGGAGTTCGCCCACGGCTTCGCCATAACGTTCGGAACGATCAAGCCCCCGAAGACGGTTGACGTCATCATGATGGCCCCGAAGGCTCCCGGCCCGATGGAACGGAAGGTCTACCTGGAAGGCTTCGGTGTTCCCGCGCTGATCGCCGTGGAGCAGGACTATACCGGCAAGGCCAAGTCCATCGCCCTGGCCTTGGCCAAGGGCCTCGGTTCCACCAAGGCCGGTGTGCTGGAGACCAACTTCCGTGAGGAGGCCACCTCCGACCTGTTCGGCGAGCAGGCCGTGCTGTGCGGCGGAGTGACCGCGCTGATCAACGCCGGCTTCCAGACCCTGGTCAAGAGGGGCTACCAGCCAGAGATCGCCTACTTCGAGTGCCTGCACGAGGTGAAGCTCATCGTCGACCTCATCTACTCCGGCGGCATGATGAACATGTGGAGGAGCGTTTCCAACACGGCCGAGTTCGGTGGCCTGACGACAAGGGACCTGGTCATCAACGAGGAGAGCAAGGCCGCCATGGAGAAGATGCTGGACCGCATATGCTCCGGGGAGTTCGCCAAGGAGTGGCTGGACGATGCCAAGAAGGGCATGCCCCGCATGAAGGCCTTGGAGAAGGCCGAGGGCGAGAGCCAGGTCGAGAAGGTGGGCACCGAGATCCGGGCCCTCTTCGAGAGCAAGAAGTAAGCAAAACATTTTCACCTTTCCACCCTTTCCCTCACCGGGGAAAGGGCATGGACCGTATTCTGTTGCGCACCCGCTACGAGCGGTGGGAGATCGAGCTTAACGACACGTTGGCCGCCTACAAGCTCTACGGAACGTTGCCGTTGGAGAAGGAGATCAACGTCTGGGGCGGAGAGCTATATTTCTCCGTTCCCGTCGAATGCGAGCTGGAGAACGGCAGAAAGATAATGGAGGTGGGCGAGGTGGCCTACTGGCCGGAGGGGAACGCCTTCTGCATATTCTTCGGAAAGACCCCGGCGTCCACCACGTCCAAGCCGGAGGCCTATTCGTCCGTGACGCCAATAGGCCGGGTGCTGGGCGACGTCAGCACCATGTCCGACCTTTCGGACCGCACCCGGGTGACCTTGGAAGCTATGGATTGATCACTCGCTTCCCACGATCTCCAGCCCGTCGAACCTCACTGAGGGTATGATGCAGTTGCGGTGCACCGTGACGTCCTTGCCTACGGCGCCCACGCGCTTCAGGGCCTGGTAGAAGTTCCCGACCAGCAGGCACTGGTCAACGTGCCCGACGACCGAACCGTCACGGACCAGTTTGGCGCAGCGCACCTCCAGGGCGAAGCCGCCGGTGACGCTGTTCACGTCCGGCGCGGCCAGCTTCTCGATGACCACTCCCTCCTTCATGTCCGATATCATGTCCTCCAGGCTCTGGGTCCCGGGCTTCCAGGATAGGTTCACAGGAAGCGTCGCACCGCCCCTGCGGTAGAGGTTGAGAGCGTCAGAGGGATCGCGGCGGAGATAGTTGCCGGTGGCGGCCACGTTGCCCATCTGGGCGTGATAGCCGTCGTACAGCAGCGTCCTCAGCGTTCCGCGCTCCACCAGGGCCTTCTCCCTGGTCACGGTTCCTTCATCATCGTAGCGGCAGGACAGGGCGGAACGGGGGTCCCAGGGTTGGTCCCTCAGGTTTACCAGCTCGTTTCCCACTTCCTTGTTCACCAGTTCCGCCCACGGCGACCGGTGGCGCAGGGCGTTCTCCCCGTCCAAGGAATAACCGACGGAGGCGAGCAGCATCTCGGCCAGCTCGTCCGGGGGAAGGATGACCGAACCGGTCATCTTGCCCTTGAAGTGCTCGGCGTCCTGGGCGTTCCTGGCCTTCTGGCGCAGGCCATCGCCCATGGCCTGGGTATCGAGCGCCGAAAGACCCGAGGAATAGTAGCACTCGCAGCCTTCGCCCGGCTCCGGCCCTTTGGTCATGGAGGTGAAGTGAGCGTAGGCCATGGTGCCCAGCTCCCGGAACGCGGCGCCGTTGCTGTTAGCTAGCGCTCTTTCCACCAAGGCCACTCTGAGCAGTCCCCGGGGGACCTTGACCTCGTCCCCGGCGGCCTTGACTATCTCTTCGACCTTTTCCTTCAGGTCCGCGGTGGTGGCCGCAACGATGTCCTCCTGGCGCACGTCCACGTGGCCAAGCGGCTGCGAGAATCCGGGGAAGCGCTTGAAGTAAGGATCGGGCCGTGACAGCTTGGCCAGTGCGACGGCCTTCGCCCCGCACTCCTCCAGGTCCCGGGTGGTGTGGAAGGTGGACGAGGACTGCCCCATCTTGCCATTGATAAGAACGCGGATGGATATGCCCTGGTCGAGCTTCTCCTCCAGGTTCTTGACCTTGTCGTCATCGATGTACGCCGTCAGCGATCGAACGCGCACCAGGTAGGACTCCACCTCCTTGGCGCCCTCCTCCAGGACCTTGTGCACTGATTTCTTTGAAATGCGTTCCAGGTCCATTCAGTCACCCCCCAGAACTATCTTGAAGCGGCAATGCGGTCCTCCGGACGATACGGGGACCCAGTCCTCTATGCCCTTTCCGCAGGAGCCTCCGTCCAGCTCCACCTTGTTGCCGACGGCGTCCCCGGTCCTCAGGATCTCGAGAGCGTTTCCGGTCAGCGTGAAGGAACGCAGCAGCTTGGTGACCCTGCCGTTCTCTATGAGGTATCCACGCAACGCCTTGGCCTCGAAGCCGCCGCCCACCGGGTCCTCCATGCC
Organism: Methanomassiliicoccales archaeon; assembly: GCA_041304605.1. Lineage (GTDB taxonomy): Archaea > Thermoplasmatota > Thermoplasmata > Methanomassiliicoccales > UBA472 > UBA472. The sequence goes on along the minus strand of JBFYNB010000037.1, from coordinate 6,648 downwards.
GCTTATCATGCGGTCCGTCAGAACACCGAACTTCACGTCGGCTATCATCTCGTCCAGGTTGTGATCGCCTTTTTCAAAGAAGGTGTTGGTCATGCGCACCCACACCCGGCGGTCGTAGCTCTGCGCCCTTCCGTTCCCGGTCGGCTTCACGCCCATCTCCGCGGCGGTCTCCAAGGATTGCATGTACCCCTGGTACACCCCGTCCTTGATGATCATGGTTCGAGACGATGGCGTGCCCTCGTCGTCGAAGGGGATGCTTCCCCTTGCTTCCGGGACGGTCCCGTCATCCACCATGGTTATGAGCGGCGACCCGACCTGCTTTCCCACCATGTCCGTGAGGAAGGAACGCCTTTTCACTATCTCGTCAGCTTCCGAGGCGTGCCCCATGACCTCATGTGCGAGAAGCCCGGATATGCTGGGGTCGGTGATGCAGGTCAGTAATCCCGACGGAGCCTTCTCCGCCGTCAGCATCTTCAAGGATTCCTTTCCGACCTCTCTTCCGAACGCTTCCAGGTCGGTGTCCTTGACCACCTCGTAACCCAGGCCGCCTCCCTTTATGTCATAGAAGAACTCGGTGCGCCCGGCCTCGGAGGCCACGGCCTGCACCATTATCGTCGTTCTAACTTCTTCCCAGCTCAGCTGCCGCCCGTGGCTGTTCACCAGGGCGTTCTGCCTAAGCTCCTCGCGCAGAATGGAGTTGGTGTTGACGATGCGGGGGTCGATCTTCTGCGCCCGGTCCATGTCCAGCACCGCCTGGACTTTCTCCTCCATCGGTACCTGGGAAGGATGGAACTTGACGTTGGCCTTAAGCTCCACCTTGGCCTCGCCGGTGTCCGGGATCGGCTTACCTAGAGCGTTGCCGGCCAGGGCGTTCCTGGCCGCCTTCACCGCCGCCTCCAGGATCATGTCCTTGGACGAATCGACCGTCGTGGCATAACCCCAGGAGCCCTTTTTCCTTGCCCTGAGGCAGACCCCCCTTATCCTGTCCTCGGATATGCGGCGCACGGCGGCGTCCACCACCGCTATGCCGTTGGTGGTTATGGTCTGGTAGCGGGCGTCGCAGAAGTCCGCCCCCTCGGCCCGCATTCTTTCCACGGCCATCTCCAGCTCGTCCATCATTGGATCACCTTCATCTTCTTGTCAGCGTCGGTCAGCATCTCGTAGCCGTCCTCGGTGATCAGCACGTCGTCCTCGATGCGCACCCCGCCCTGCCCGCGGATGTACACGCCAGGTTCGACCGTCAGGACCATTCCCGCCTTCAGGGGAAAATCGTGGTTCGGCGCCATTCTTCCGCCGTCGTGAACGGAAAGGCCAAGACCGTGCCCGGTGGAGTGGACCATCAGCCCCTTGAACTCGCTGGCATCGATCACGGTCCGTGCCGCGGCATCCACGTCTCGGCCGTTCGCTCCGGCCTTTATTATGCGTAAGGCGGCCTGCTGCGCTTCCGTGACCACCTGGTACATGCGCTTCTGCCAGTCCTTCGGCTCGCCGAAGAAGAAGGTGCGGGTGATGTCCGAGCAGTATCCCTCCACCTTGCATCCGAAGTCGAACAAGGTGGTGTCACCAACCTTAAGGGAGATGTCCTCCGCCCCGTGATGCGGTTCTGCGGAGCTCGGGCCGAAGGAGGCGTTCGTGCCGAAGGCCGCCCCGGAGGCGCCCATCCTGGTCATGCGGTAGTCCAGTTCGGCAGCCGCCTCGTACTCCTTCATTCCCTTGCGGAGGATAGAAGGTATCTCGTCCGCCACGCGGGAGGCTATGGAGCAGGCCTTGCGCATCCTCCGGACCTCCTCCTGGTCCTTGATCAGGCGGGACGCTTCCAGCTCCTTGCTGACATCGATCAGTTCGGCGCTGGCTGCCAGCCTCTGCACCTCGAGGAAGTTGGAATGCACGATCCCCTGGCCGTTCACTCCCACCTTGCGAAAGCCTTTCATGAGGTCGGTGGCGATGTCCTTGCGGTCCTGGGCCGTTCGGTACGTTAGAACCTCGGCCTTACCGCCGCGGGCGGAGGTCTCCTCCAGGGCGGAGGTGATTATGGTGGAGCGTCCATCCGGCGTTATCACGCCCAGGCACCCCTCGAAAAGGCCGGCCCGGGTGCCGGTGACGTACGGGAAGGCCACGTCCAAAAGGGGCTCCTCACCGTTCATTATAACGATAGCGTCCAGGTCGCTCGGGCAATTGGAGAATATCCACTTCACTCGCTCCTTCATCCCTATCACGAAACCCGAAAGGGAATTGGCGGTATTTAGGAAATCCCTAGATGCCTATCCAAACGTTGCCGGCGATGCGCCTTATCGCCGCGATGGCGGATAAGGCCGCCAGATAGCTGGTGGCCGGATTGGACGGGAAGGGCAGGTTGTCCGTCTCGCACACGATGTGCCCGAACTCTCCCCTGACCTCCAGACGGTGCGTGTTGCAGTCGGAAACGGGATCGCAGACCAGCTTGACCTTGGTCTTGTCCAGGCCCATGCCGATCAGCGATATCGTCGCCGAGACGTTCACGTTCTTCGGGAAGTGCTGCACGGCCTCCCTGGCCGATCCTTCGAAGATCACGGTCTTCTTCTTGAGCGTGTTCACGTCCACGCCCTTGGAGAGCAGGTATGCATTATCATGGAAGCTCTTGGGTCCCTTCGTTGACGTGAGCTCCACGCTGTGAATGACATCGGCCGAGGCGGAATGCAATCCGTCCGTGCCGCAGATGGCGCCGGACGGGACGTATAGGCGGCCGCCTTTACGCTTGGCCACGTTGAAGCACCGCTCCCTCGTATCATCGTCAGCAAAGGCGCCCACGCTCATGACCAGGACGTCCACTCCCATTCCCAATACTATCGGGACGTAGTGCTGCACGGCCTCCTGAGAGGCCGCCTCGACCACCAGGTCGACGTTCTTCAGGTGGGCCTTGATGCTCTCGTCGGTGGGGGATATGAACTTGGCCTTCTTGCACTGGGCGGCTATCTTCCTTGCCCGGTCCTCGTTCTTGTCGGTGATATAGAATATATCGAACTCGTCCATGTCCTGGATGGCCTCGGCCAGAGTGGTTCCGATGGCCCCGCTACCGATGATGAGGAGTCGCATCGGCGCTTAATCGCCAAACCCTGATATAACCTTGTCCCCCCGCCCCAGCACATGGTCGGGCAAAGGTGGCAGGCGTGCTATTTTAAACGCCACCATCCATCACACAAGCATGAAGTACCGCACCCTGGACCACACCGCGGACGTCATGGTGGAGGCCTTCGGCAGCTCCTTGGAGGAATGCTTCTCCAACGCTGCCTACGCCCTGATGGACCAGATGGTGGACGCCAGCAAGGTGCGGGAGCGGGAGGAGAGGCAGTTCGTGGTGGAAGGCCACGACCACGAATCGATGCTCTACAACTTCCTTTCGGAGTTCCTATACATTTTTGACGTCACAGGCATGGTGTTCTCCAGGTTCTCCGTGACCTTCTTCGGCAATGAGGTGCACTGCCAGGCCTGGGGGGAGAAGTACGATGCGCAGAGGCACGAGCCGAAGAAGGAGATCAAGGCCATCACGTACCACATGATGTCCGTCGACCCGGTGCGGCCGCTGGTCCGGGTGGTCTTCGATATTTGAAAGGGAATCGTTACCTACATAAGGGGACCTTCCGTTATGCCAACGCTGGGAAACGGAGGTGAGCTGAACGGAGTTCGACATTATGGAAGAGGCGTTCCCCTTCGAGGGGAAGATATTGATCTCTGACCTGCAGGGACCGATTACCGCCAACGACAACGCCCGCGAGATCACCACGGCCGTCGTGGAGAACGGTGACCGGCTGTACCAGGCCATCCGGCGCTACGAGAGGGTGCTCTCCAACGTCTCGCGCAAGGAAGGGGTCAAGCCTGGCGACTCTCTTCGTCTGATACTTCCGTTCCTCAAGGCCTACGGCGTCACGGATTCCTCGCTGCTCCGCTTCTCCAAGGACAACCTGCGCATCGTTCCCGGGGCGGACAAGGCCATGCGCTTCGCCCAGGAGCTCATGTCCAGCTTCGTGGTCAGCACTAGCTACGAGCATTACGTGGGCGCGGCCTGCGATCACATCGGCTTCCCGTTCGAGAACACCTTCTGCACCCGCCTGAGCATGGACATGCTGGACATCGAGGACTGGGAGACGGAAACGCTGCGCAACCTGGCCCAGGAGATCGTGCGGCTGCCGCTCCTGGAGGTACCGGACGGTGCCAGCAACGTCAGGGACCTGAGCACGGACGATAGGCTGGTGCTCCGTCGTCTGGACGAGATATTCTGGACCGAGATGACCGACCTGTCGACCTACCAGCTGGTCACCCAGGTCAACCCGGTGGGCGGTGACGAGAAAGCTACCTCGGTGGTCGAGATATGCAAGCGGATGAGCGTCCCCCTGGAGGACTGCATGTACGTGGGCGACGGGGAGACGGACGCCCGGGTGCTGCAGGTGGTCAAGAGGAGCGGCGGTCTATCCATCGCCTTCAACGGCAACCTCCCCGCGTTGAGGGAGGCGGAGGTCGGAGTCGTTTCGGACAACGCCATCGTGACCTCGATCCTGACCGAGCTGTTCTACCGCGGCGGCCGGGAGGGAGTGCTGGAGGCGCTGGACGATTGGTCCCTTAGCGGGCTTCGCGGGAACGGCGTGGTGCATGATTACCTGCTGCGTGAGTTCGCCCGAACCTTCCCGGAAGGGCTTCCGACGGTGCGCCGGCTGGACAAGACGTCACTTCCAGACGTGGCCAGGGAGAGCGTTCCGATGCGCGAGAAGGTCCGAGGCTTTTCGGACCTTTAACCGCCGCACGTAGCTCCGCGTCGCCGAGGACGATATGTTAAAATACGCTCTGTATTGTCCCTATCGACATGTCTTCTCTGATGGTCAGATTATTGAGGCCACGGCATCCCCGTGTCGGCCAGGCCATAATCCCCGACCCGGAGATGCTCGACTATTATTTTGAGGAGTACCAGCTGGGGGGCATCATCCGCTCCCTGATCCGCGCCGACCCGCCGGTGAAGGGGGTGTCCCAAAGGCTTCCCCTGGGCACGGAAGGACCGAAGAAGCAGGACGGGCTGGTCGGTCCGATGGACGTCTGGCTGGTGCATGACCTGCTTAACGATATGATGAATTGACCATTTTATCTTCAAGAGTGAGAATATGAGCAAGACCCTAGGTTTATTAGGCGGGTTCGTTGGAAAACGCCCCGTCCTCTCGATTTTGATCGTCCTGATGATCACCGCTCTGTCGGTGTTCTCGGTCGCATACAACGGCATAAACAACAGCTTCTCCAACGACGACTTCATGCCGGAGAACGAGATGACCCTAGCCAGCACGGAGATATCCAAGACCTTCGCCATGGACTACAGCCTGACCATCTTGGTTAAGGGCGCCGGCGGGGACATGCTCACCCAGGCGGCCTTCTTGGACGTGCTGAGGGCGGAGCGCGACCTAACCGCCGACGCCGCCCTGCGTTCATACATGAGCACCCCAAGCAACCCAATGACCTCGGTGATCAGCCCGGTGGACATAATATCCACCGCCATGCTGATGTCCACCAACGCCTCCACCCTTTCCGCCCTCGGCCTGACGGCGGAACCGACCTATGACAACCTCATCGGTCTTATGGAGGTCACCCCCACTGAGGCCCTCAAGGGTGCCGTGAACGCCCTGATGGCCTCGCCGTACACCCCGGAGCAGGTCAAGACCTTCCTGCCGCGGCTTTTCACTGCTGACTTCGATCCCACGTCCTCCGTCCCGGAGGCCAAGGGCGGGCTGCTGGTATTCAGCTTCTCCAAGGACCAGGTCGGCGTCAACGTGGCCCCCCTGGACCTGGAGCGGTCGGCCCGCGACGAACTGGGTAATGGCGGCGAGGGGGCGACCATCACCGTGATAGGGATGGCCATAATCAGCGAGGAGATCAACGCCGCCGCCATGGATTCGGTGGGCGGTCTGTTCCCCATAGCGGTGTTGGCCATCGTGGTCATCCTGCTCTTCATCTACCGCGACCTCATCGACACGCTCATGGGCCTGCTCGGTCTGGGTATGGCCATCATCTGGGTTTACGGGTTCGGCACCGCCCTCGGGTTCGCCTTCAACCCCATGACCATGATAGTGCCCATCTTGATACTCGGGCTGGGCATAGATTACAGCATCCACCTGGTCATGCGGTACCGGGAGGAGAGGTCCGAGGGCGAGGACCCCCGTGCGGCCACCAAGAAGACCATACTCTCGGTGGGCGAGGCGCTGGTCCTGGCCACGGTGACCACGGTCATAGCGTTCCTTTCCAACGTCACCTCCTCCATGTCCGCCATCGTGGAGTTCGGCGTGCTGACCGCCGTCGGCATCATCGCCAGCTTCGTGGTCATGATACTGCTGGTCCCGGCCACCAAGATATTGCGGGACGACCGTAACGCCCGCAAGGGCAAGGTCTCCAAGCACTACGTCAAGAGGGACCACGGCAAGTTCAGCCTGGGCCGTATGAACACCGCCGTTGGGAAGCTGACCCACAAGGCCCCCTGGGCGGTCATCGGCGTGGCGCTCCTGGTCACCGCCGCGGCCGGCTACGGGGCGATAAGTCTGCCCACCACCTTCGACCTGAATGATTTCCTGCCAGAGAACCTGGACGTGGCCAAGGACATCGAGTTCCTCTCCACCGAGTTCAATATCACCGGCGGCTCGA
>JBFYNB010000036.1:0-15673 GCA_041304605.1 Methanomassiliicoccales archaeon | reverse complement strand
ACCGTGACGGACATCTACTCGGCCGCTCAGGAATATGCCAGGAGAGGCGTTCCGCTCATCGTCCTGGCGGGCAAGGAGTACGGCACTGGAAGTTCGAGGGATTGGGCGGCGAAAGGCCCGCACTTGCTTGGGGTAAGAGCCATCATCGCGGAATCGTTCGAGCGCATCCACCGCAGCAACCTGGTGGGCATGGGCGTTCTGCCGCTGCAGTTCGAGCCAGGCCTCACCGCCGCGTCCCTAGGACTGGACGGAAGCGAGGAGTATGACATCGAGCTGCTGGAGATGAAGCCCCGAGCGCCGGTCATGGTCGTCGCCCGCAAGGACGGCAAGGCCACGGCCTTCAAGGCGATAGCGCGCCTGGACACCCTGGTGGAAGTGGACTACTACCGCAACGGCGGGATACTCCAGGCCGTGCTCAGAAAGCTGACGGCGTAATCTCATTATAATCGGCAGGGCGTTGCCGCCACATCATGAACGGCGGTGAGACGGTCATCGAGGTCAAGGACCTGACCAAGGTCTACCCGGCAGCGGCCCGGCTCTTCGGTGACGGAGGGAAGGAGAAGCTGGCCGTGGACCGTGTCTCCTTCGACGTCCATCGTGGCGAGATATTCGGTCTGCTCGGCCCGAACGGCGCCGGCAAGACCACCACGATAAAGATGCTGACCACGCTTCTGATCCCAACGTCCGGCAGCGCCACCGTGCTCGGACTGGACGTGGTTAAAGATTCCGTAAAACTGAGACCGCGCATCAATTTAGTATCGGGCGGAGAGCGCGGGCTCTATTTCCGGCTCACCGGAAGGCAGAACCTTGAATTCTTCTCGGACATGTACCGAGTGCCGAGGGAGGCCAAGAAGAAAAAGATCGAGGACCTGCTGGAGCTGGTCGGCCTTACCGAAGCGGCCGACATCAGGGTGGAGGAATATTCGAGGGGGATGAAGCAGCGGCTGCATTTGGCGCGGGGATTGGTCAACGACCCGGAGGTCCTTTTCCTGGACGAGCCAACGTTGGGACTTGATCCCGAGATATCCCGGGAGACCAGGGCGCTGATCAGGCGTCTGTCGGAGAAGGGGATGACGATAATGCTGACCACCCACTACATGTTCGAGGCGGACGAGCTCTGCGACCGCCTGGCCATAATCTCCGAGGGACGGATCAAGGCCATGGGCTCGCCGTACTCCATGAAGGAGTCGGTGCGCAACGATTCGATAATTGAGATCGAGGCCCGGGAACTGGGGGAAGCCCAGAGAAAGGAGCTGGCCGACCTTCCCGGGGTTTCCGCCGTGTCCATCGAGTTCCTGGAGGGCCGGCAGCTCGCCCGTATCGTGGTGGACGACGCTCCGGCGCTCATTCCTACCGTGGCGGCATTGCTGGAGAACCGCAAGGTCATCAGCATAAGGGTGGACCAGCCGACCCTGGAGGACGCCTACATAAAGATGGTGAACACAAGATGATCGACCTGCGGGCCATGAAGGCCGCCCTGAAGCAGCAATCGATACACTTCTTCGTCGACCCGCAGTGGATCATACCCAGCATCATCGCCCCCTTCATATTCACCACCGTCACGCTTTTCCTCTTCCGCCATGCCGGCGGGGACCTGCTGCTATACGCCGTCCTGGGCGGCGGCGTCCTGGGCATGTGGGGGAACACCATACACAGCAGCAGCTGGTCCATCGGCTACGACAGGATGAACGGCACGCTGGAGGCCATCATGGTCACTCCCGCTCCCTTGTCGTCCGTCGTCTTCGGCCGCTGCCTGTGGAATTCGTTCCTTGGTCTGCTCAACGCCCTGGCGGTTTTCCTCGTCGCCCAGTTCGCCTTCGGGATCGATGTCACCATACAGAACCCCGTGGGCTTCATCATCGCGCTCACGGCCACGCTGCTCTCCCTGTCCGTCCTGGGAATGGTCTTCGGGGCGTTCTACGTCGTGACCCGAGCGTCGTCCGCCTTCTTCCAGATACTGGAGTTCCCTATCTACGTCCTCTCGGGCGCGGTGTTCCCGCTGATCATCCTTCCCGAATGGTCCCGGCCCCTCTCGTACGTCATCCCGGCGACCTGGGGCGCCGAGGCCCTCAAGATCTCCACCTTATCCAGTTACGATTCCCTGGGCATCGGCTACTACGGCGCCCTGGGAATGACCGTCCTTACGACCGTGGCCTTTCTGCTGCTATCCCTCTGGCTCTTCACCCACCTGGAAAGGAGAGCCAAGGTGAACGGAACGCTGGTGAGGTACTGACATGCTGAGGGATGTGCTGGGCGTCAAGGCATCGGCGTTAGTGGCGCTTCGTTCCCAGTTCGCGGTGGTCGGTCCCGGGCTGTGGCTGGTCCAGATCCTTTCCACCGCCCTCTTCCAGATGTGGTTCTTCGTGCTGGTCAGCGATTTCGCCAACGACCCCGGCGCGACCCCTTCCTACGTCGCACTGGGAAACGCCGTTTCGGCGCTGACCTATTCCGCTGTTTACGGCGTAACGATGTCCGCCGGGGCCGAGAAGCACATCGGGACCATGGCCACCATCATGTCCACGCCGACGCGCATGTTCTACGTGTTCCTTGGCAAGGGGGCGTACCAGTCGGTCATCGGCCTCTTCACGGTCACCGTGTCCCTGGCGTTCTCCTCGCTATTCTTCGGGGTCGACCTTTCCGGGGCGAACCTGATCGCCCTGGCGGCGGTGCTGCTGGCCACCTGCTTCGCCATGGTCGGCTTCGGAATGGTCATCGGCAGCGTGGGCGTGTACCTGCGCTCGTCCATGATCCTCGGATCGATCGTGCTCTACCTGGGGCTGCTTCTCTGCGGGGTGAACTTTCCAATATCGTACCTGCCGGATTGGCTGCAGCCCGCTTCGTACGTGTTCCCGCTCACCTACGGCGTTCAGGCCGTCCGGGACGTGGCGGCCGGGGCCGGACTGGCCGAGGTGTCTTTCCTGGTGGCGCTGATGCTCGGACTGGGCGTCCTTTTCTTCGTGGCGGCCTTCGCCCTGTTCAACTACTTTGAGAAACTGGCGCTGAAGCGCGGCTCCCTGGACATGTTCTAGAGCAGCCCGAGCACGACCAGGGCGATGCTTGCTACGGTATAAGGGAAGAACCCCGGTCCGATCTTCCCCTGCGTCATAAGATGAAGGTTATTGCGCAGACCGTTCTTGGCGACCAGCGATTGGGCGGTGCGCGCCAGGAGGAACGTGCCCAGAACGGCCATGGCCAGCGAGAGGTCCGCGTTCCGGAGGAAATGCAGGTACCAGAAAAGGACGATGCCGGCGACCGAAAGGGCGATCGAGGCCCAGGACCAGAGCGGGCGGCCCCGCTGCCGTCCGGCGTCGGCGAACATCCTGGCCCATCTCCGCGGGAACACGCGCATGGTGAGAAGGAGCAGAGCGGCGAAGGCGCCGAGGAAAACGCTGAGGGCGGACAGGGGGTCCATGGTCCAATATCTCCAGGGAACCTACTTCGGACCCCACGCCGGATCGTCATCGCGCGCCTTTTCCACATCGCCTACCAAGATCCAGTCATCCAGGGTGTGGAAGTCCCGGCGGGAGAAACGGAAATGGGGGACCTCCTGGAATCCATCCACGGTGACCAGCACCAGGTACCTTTTTCCGGACATCCTCAGGAACTGCGCTTCCGACAGCCAGAGCGCGCGGCGGTGCTTTTCCAGCATGGCCACGCTGTCATCGTGGGCGAGCTTCGGCGAATCGTAGACCACGGTGACCTTCCCCCGGCCGTAGATTATCTGCTTTCCGTCGTTCTCCGTGAAGTACAGCATATCGCCTGGCCTTACCTTACCGTAGGGCGAGCGCCGGCCATTGAACGCGCGGCCGACCATGGTCTTCTTGCCATGGCGCATCGCTTCCAAAGCGCCGGCGGGCTTGTCCAGGTAGACGATGTGGTCCATCTAGCACCCTGATGGCATCGAAAGGATAAAACAGATTTCCTTTCCGCGTCAGCGGCTGTCGGTGATCACGGTCAGGAACCGGGCGTCCTCTCCCTCGCCCACCGGCGTCATGTGGCACATGACCCTGCGGGAGGTCCCGTCCCGGTGCCTTAGGATGCTGGGTATCGATATCCGGCCGTTCACGTTTATTCGCCTGATCATGCCTTCTTCGTCCCTCTGAGACTCCAGGAACTCGGTGGCCCTGCCCATACCCAACACCTCCTCGCACGTGCACCCCAGCTCCCGGCCCATGGCATGATTCGCCGATAAGATCGTTCCACCGTGGCCGGTCACCAGGACCGGATGCGGACAGAAGTTCATCGATCCGGCCGCCGGACCTGAGGGGTCCAGGATCTCGTCCCTCATCTGATCGGCCTTCTCCCACATCTCCCTCAATTCGCTGGCTGTGGCGTTCATCGGGTGCCCTATGACCACGACCCGATCGACCTGGTCCCCCATCTTGACCGGCATGAGCCGGAACTCCATCTCCAACCGGCCGACATCAAGGTCCAGATGGTCCTCCACCACCGTGGAGTAACCGTGATGGAACACCTCCTCGAACAAACTTCGACCACCGGTGGAAGCCCCGGGAAACAGGTCGTAGACGAACCTTCCCTCGTAGGATGTATCCACGCCGATGGACTCAAGATACCTGACGAAGGTCTGGTTACCGTTCGTAACATGCAGCTCGCGATCGACCATGAACACCATGTCGGCCATTGCGTCCAGCATCGTGCGCAGGTTGTTCTCCGCCCGCAGCAGCGCGAACTCCACCATCCGCCGCTGCACCATCTCCTCCTGCAGCTCGCGGTTCATCTCCATCAGCTTGGAGCGCTCGCGGTCCTCGTTCTGCCGGATGTCCCGCTCCTCCCTTATGCTCTCTAACTGTTCGTAGAGATCGCGGTAGGCGTCGTTCCGAGGAAGCATCCGGCTCGGCATGTGGTAGAAATTTCGGCAGAGCGCCCCGTCCATGATGACATTTGGGTATGATGACAGGGAGCGGAGCAAGAAGCTGGGAGAGAGGGACGTCATGTCGTACAGGCACACCACGGTCAAGCCCAGTTCTTCGCGCACCTTGTCCAGTTCCGACCACGCGCTTTCAGATGGCACCTGCGCGGACAGCTCCTCCGGAACGTTCATTATCAGCCTGGCACCGGCGTAACCCAATCCCTTGGCCTGCTGCACGAAGGTCCGCATCTGATCCCCGAGACTGGAGCGGTCATAACTGTTGATGGGCGCCTTGCTTATGGGCACCAGGACGATGGAGGGATGGGCGTCCAGGTCCAGACCTTTGGACCTTATCATCTCCTTCAAGGTGGCCAGGGGGGAGCGGAACATGAACACGCACATCTCCCTCTGCCGGATACTGTCCTTCAGCAGGTCCGTGACCACGCCGCAGACGTCGTCCAGGCGGTGATAGAACAGGGCGGCCTTTTCCCCCGGCGGCATGACGAGGGCGGACCTGGAAGAGGAGGAGATATTACCTTTCCCGAGACCGTTGGAACCTGCCACTGAACGCGTGATGCTAGTACTATTGTTAATATTTTCTTCAAGTAATCGCAAATTCTAACTGTCGCGAGGGGATAGGGGAGAGCATGTGCCTGGTCCCCGACCACGAGATCGAATCGAGAATGAAGGACGGCTCGCTGGTGATCACCGATTTCAATCCCGAGGGCCTGACGCCGAACGGCTACGACCTGCGGGTGGCCGAGGCGCGCCTGGAAGGCGGGGAGAACGTAACGTCCGGAATGTTGGTCATCCCTCCCGGCAAGCTTTTCTTCGTTTCCACCGTGGAGAGGGTGGAGCTTCCGGACGACCTTGCCGCGCAGCTGTGGACCAGGACCTCTTGGCTCAGGAAAGGGTTGCTCATGGGGCTGGGTAAGATCGATGCTGGCTTCCACGGCACGCTGACCTTCAGCGGCCTCAACGCCTCCTCCGTTCCGGTGGAACTGCCCATCGGCGGTCGCATGGTGCAGATGGTCCTGGAGCACATGCATTCTCCCGTAGAACGCACGTACGCCAAGCGCTCCGGGAACTACCAGGGGCAGAAGGGAATAACGTTAAAGCCAGCCGACCAGAAGTAGGTCGGCCGAGTAGACGGACGAGGAAGGCGAGTACGTCTTCAGCTCCTCGCTCCTGAGCACCTCGAGCTGCACGCTCATCCCGGACGCTTTCTGCTTGAGGCCCTCCAGCACCTGGGGGAAGTCGTTCCGGTCGCAGATGTGGTAGATGTGCATAACCCCTCCCAGCTTCAAACGCGTCAGAGCGTCGGCGAAGAAATCGAGGGCCGAGTGCGGCAGGTTCATGATGACCCGGTCGGCGCAGGGCAGATCGAAGACCCATTGCCTGGCGTCGCCTTCCAGCGGCACGACGCCCTTCACCCTGTTCAGCTCCACGTTCTCCCGCATGAGCTGAACCGCCTCCGGGTTCAGGTCGATGGCATATACGACCGAGGGACGGGACAGCTTGGCGATCATTATGGCGAAGGGGCCGACGCCGGAGAACATGTCCACCACCGTCTCGCCGTCCCTCACCAATGACGCGATCCTCCTTCGTTCGTTCGAAAGTCGCGGATTGAAATAGGCCTTGCGGGGATCGACCTTGAAGCGGAGGCCGTACTCCGTGTGCACCGTCTCGCTCACGTCCTCCCCGGCCACGACCTCCAGGTCCAGCACTCTGAACTCTCCGACCACTCCGTGGTCCAGGAACACCGAGCGCAGGCGCGGGAAGGCCGACATCAGCGCCTCGCCCACCTGCCCGGCGTAAGGAAGGAGCTCGTCCGGCAACCTTATCACCGCTATATCGCCGAGGGTATCGAAGGCCGTCGGCAGCAACGGACGGAATTCATCGGGCACCTTGGCCAGTGCCTTGTAGTCGCGCTCCTCGCGTTCGCGTTCCTTGAACTCCCGCTCCTCGGTCGGAACGTCCTCCGGAACGGCCAGCACCGGCAGGTAGAGGAAGTCCTGGTCCTTGTCGACGTACAGCGACTGGTCCAGAAGCCCGTCCTCTAAAAGCTTTTTACGGACGGACTCTCCTTCCCCCTTTCGGACCCTGACGCAAAGGGAACGCACGGTGTTGCCATGGGAGAATTGATATTTGTTGGTTTAGGGCTGGGAGGAGTGGATGACCTGAGCGCCAGGACCGTCCGCGCGCTGAAAGAGTGCGACCAAGTGTTCGGGGAGTTCTATACGTCCAAGCTCATCGACTCCACGCCGGACGACCTGGAGAAGGTCATCGGCAAGAGCATAGTGCGTTTGAAACGCCGGGAGGTCGAGGAGGAGGAGACGGTCATCGAGGCGGCCAAGAAGGGAAAGGTCGCATTCGTCACCGCCGGGGACACCATGGCCGCCACCACGCATGTGGACCTGAAGATAAGGGCCATGGAGGATGGTATCCCGACGACCGTTCTTTACGGCGTCTCCATCTTCACCGCCTGCGCTTCCGCCCTGGGGCTGCAGCCCTACAAGTTCGGCCGCGCCGTGACGATACCGTTCCCGGAGCCTGGCTATACCCCGCTGTCACCGTTCGAGAACATCTACGAGAACTGGTCCCGCGGACTGCACACCCTGGTCCTTTTGGACATCCGAGAGGAGGAGGGGCGCTACATGACCGCCAACCAGGCGATACGGTGGCTGATCGACGCGGAGAAGGCCAAGGGGCTGGGCATGATCACCGAGAGCACCATCATCTGCGCCGCGGCCCGCGTCGGCTCCCGCACGGAAAAGGTTTCGGCCGGTTATCCGTCGAAGATGCTGGACGAGGACATGGGGCCGCCGCTGCATGCCGTCGTGGTCCCGGGAAAGCTGCATTTCGTGGAGGCCTACGCGCTGGTGAAGTTCGCCGGGGCTCCCGAGGAGATCGCCGACGATCAGAACCTGTAACCCAAGAGAATGGACACCCTGATCCTCCGGTCGAGCGTCGGATCGACATGCGAGGCGACCAGCAGCTTTCTTACCTTCAGCCGATCGGAGATCTCCTTCGCGCAATCGTCAAGGCAGATCCGGTCCTCCTGTCCCATGCTCACCAGCATCAGGGCGGTGTCCGGCTGGAACTCGGCCGAGGGGAACCAGGGAGAGGCGAGGGCGTCCTCCACGGCCAAACGCTCCTTCTCCAATCCCATGCCGTAGCCGATCCCGGCTCGCAATTCCCGTCGCCCCAGGTTCTCCTTCAGCACCGGTATCGATTCGACCGTGAGGCATTGGCAGAGGTCAGACGGAAGCGAGAGCATGATCTGGTCCATGACCCCGAAGGCCTTGCCCAGCGGAAGGTTGGGAGCCAGCTTGATCAATGGATCATTGGCGTAGACCGCGACCATGTGCGATGCCGCCTTCAGACGGGCCAGGCCCTCCTTGGCCATGGCCCGACGGTTGGAACCTTCCACGGAGAAGGGCAGGCACACGCTGGTGAAGGTCATGGTGGAGTAATGTGCAAGTTCCGTTATCAGGGGAGCGATGTAGCTGCCGGTCTCCCCTCCCAGCCCGCTGAACAGGAATAGCACATCCGGCCTTCCCACCGCCTCCACGAGACGGTTCTTCCAAGGAAGATCGGAAACGTGCAGGGCGGTGGCGGAGCTGGTGCGGGCCACGGTCACCTCCCCCTTCCGCAGGAGTATCTGCCGGTGCCCTGGTATCCCCGCGTCCCCTTCCAGGCAGATGGTGAGCTTGTTGCCTGGCATCTGAGCGGCCATATGCCTTCCCGCCCCGCCCACGCCAACGACCAGTACCTCTGGTCGAGGTTGCGAGGATTGGGCCGGAAGCTCGATTATCTCGGGTCGCACAAGCTCATTAACACGTTCATTGGATATGGCATTTTCACCGCACCCTCAGAAATTTCTATACACCCTGGAGGACATGGGCGGCCATCATGACGGACATTGGCAGGATTTTCGGCAACAAGGTCATGGAGCTGCGCTTCCGCACCAGCGAGGCGGAGGACCTCCAGGTCGGGGAGATGCTGGTTGTCGAGGAGGGCGGCGTCAAGTTCCTGGTCCGGACCATGGACGTGCTGTTCGGCGCCGATTCAGATGATGACGATTACCTGGAATGGCAGGCCGGAGTGGCGTTGAAGGGCGGCTTCGATTACGAGCGCATCAAGGGCGACCTGTACAAGGTGGGCGTCTGTACGCCACTGGGCTGCCTCAAGGATGGCATTTACCGCAAGGCCAAGTCCATCCCCCGGCACTTCTCCCATGTTCGCCGGGCGGACCAGGACGATTACGATTTCCTGCAGCCGATGATGGGGGATGTGGAGGTCGGTCGCCTCCGTTCCGGCGATCGCGTCCTGGACTTCCGCGTCGGTATCGACTCGCGCGGTTTCCCACATCACGTGGGAATATTCGCCACCACCGGCATGGGCAAGAGCAATCTGATGAAATCGCTGGCGCTGTCGTGCATGGAGTCCCGGCGCTGCGGCTTTCTTATCCTAGATCCGCACGGGGAGTACTTCGACGGCGGGGAGCGCGGTAAGAAGGGATTGTCGCACTCCAAGCTGGCCGCGGAAGCCCTGGATGTTTACTCATCACGCAGACTGGACGGGCCGCACAGCTCCATTCACATCTCCAGCTCGGAGATCGAGATCCCGGACCTGGCGAACCTCTACGAGTTCTCGGGGCCGCAATTGGAGTGCCTGCAGGCCTCGCAGTGGAAGTACGGGGAGAGATGGCTGGACGAGCTCCGTGACAGGAGCGTGGCCACCATCGTCACCGATCTGAACGGACGCTTCCACGAGGGCAGCGTGAACGTCATCAAGCGCCGTTTGGATTCTATATTCCAGTTCGATCTCGTGACCACCGACCGCAACCTGAGCATGACCCGGGCGGTGATAAGCGCCCTGCAGGCCGGGAAGACCATATTGGTGGACACCTCCAACATGTTCGAGGCTGAGGAATTGCTCGTCTCCACCGTTCTGACCCGCGCCATCTTCGAACACAACAAGGCCATGTACTCCGACAAGACGAAGTTCGAGAAGGCCCCGCCCGTGCTCATCGCCATGGAGGAGGCGCAGCGCGTCCTATCGCAATCCAAAGGCACCGTCTTCGCCCAGATAGCCCGCGAGGGGCGTAAGTTCAAGGTGGGGTTCTGCGCCGTATCGCAGCAGCCGAAGCTGATAAACGAGGAGATAATCTCGCAGTTCAACACCCTGTTCATCCTGGGACTGGCGGACAAGCGCGACCGTGACATCCTGAGGAACTCGGCCAAGCAGGACATCTCGATGCTGGACAACGAGATACAGATGCTGATGCCTGGTGAAGCTCTCATCGCCTCTCCGTTCACCCCTTTCGCCATCCCTTGCAAGGTGCATCTTTACGAGGAATACGTGGAGGAGTCGAACGCCAAAGCGGGCGAAAGAAAAAATACCGTCAAGAAGGATGTGGGGCAGACGTTCTTCTGAGGCGCACTGATGGTATCGGAGACAACTTTCCTGCTAGAGATGGCCATAATCATGGTCACGGCGGGAGTGATCTCCGTCGTCTTCTCCAAGTTGCGCCTGCCGGTGGTGATCGGCTATCTGGCCGCCGGGATCATCCTGGGACCGAATCTTTTCGAGCCGTCCTTCGTCTCCGACCTGGACACCATTGACGCCCTGGCCAACGCCGGCATCGTCCTGCTGATGTTCACCCTGGGCCTGGAGTTCAATCTGCGCCGGCTCAAGAAGGTCGGGCTTTTCGCGGCCCTGGCCGGAAGCGTGGAGATCGTTCTGATGATCACCCTGGGCTACGGTCTCGGATTGGCGTTGGGATGGTCGACCATCCAGTCGATATTCCTTGGCGCGGTCATGAGCATCAGCTCCACCGCGGTCATCATCCGGGTGCTCTCCGACGCGGGGATGATGAGCAAGGAGTTCGCCGAGGCCATTATCGGAATATTGATCATAGAGGACATCGCCGCGGTCATCATTCTGACCTTGGCGTCACCGCTGGCCGCCGGGGACGGGGTCACCCTGACCACCATAGTGCTTCAGGTGGCCTACATCGCGGCGTTCATGCTCATACTCCTGGTGCTGGGCCTGGCTGTGTTGCCGAAACTGATGGACCGCTTGTATCCAACCGCTTCCTCGGAAACACTATTGATCGTCTCCCTGGGGCTGTGCTTCGGTATGGCCATAGTCGCTCAGTTCTTTGGGCTGTCGGTCGCCATCGGCGCGTTCCTGGTGGGAATAATCATCTCCCAGTCCAGGGCCCAGGAGAAGGTGGTCGAACGGATCACGCCGATCAAGGAGATGTTCATGGCCCTGTTCTTCATCTCCATCGGGCTGCTGATCGATCCATGGCTGATCATGGACAACATCATCGTGGCCGTGGCCATAGCTGCGGTCTTCATCGTCGGCAAGATCTTCAGCGTGACCATCGGCACCTTCCTGAGCAACAAGGACGCCCGAACCTCGGCCATGACCGGGCTGGGCATGGTGGCCATGGGGGAGTTCTCGTTCGTCATCGCGAAAACGGCCTTCGACCTGGGCGCCGTCGACCAGCTGTTCTACTCCTCGGTGATCGGGGCGGCGTTGATCACCATGCTGTACCTGCCCGCCTCGTTCCGCAGGGCGCCGGGGACCGTCAACGCTCTGGGATACGCTCTCCCCTCCTCCGTTAGAGAATCGCTGCGCCGTATCGACCACCTGCGGACGGACATGGGGGTGTGGATGAACGCCCACGCCGACCGCCGGCGGGAGGTGCAGCGGCAGATATTCTGGATATTCATCGACGTCATCATCATATTCCTGCTTCAGGTGCTGGCCGTGACCTTCTACGACATAGTCGGGCTTTTCGGCGTGGACCCAGAAGGCGTTGGGGCTATCACCTACATGGTGGCCACGGCCGCCTTCATCGGGCTGATGCTTCCCCCGCTCATCAACATCCTGAGCCGGGTCAGGGTGGTCGGCCTGATGCTCATCCGGGGAGTCATGGAAGCGGGGCATTTCGAGGCTGGCGCGGAGGGAAGGCTGTTCCGGGTGTTCGTCAACCTCATAATATCCATAATCGGCATCGTTCTGTTCTTCCTGTTCATACCGATCGCCCCGCAGGTGGAGGGATTCCCTGTCCTGCTCGTGTTCGGTGTCGCGGTCGGCCTGGTGATCGCCTACCTGCTCTGGGACGCCAACAAGAGCGCCTACGACCGCATGTGCCATATCCTTACCGACCGTCTGCATGAGGAGTGAACATTTTCACTGCACCGAATCATATGTTTATTTAAGCCCAGTTCTCTAATCCCTGCCGGATGAGGATCGCCCATATCGCCGACACGCACGTCGGCTTCTCCGCCTACCGCCGCTCGGACCCCGTAACGGGGATGAACCAGCGGGAGGTGGACATCTACCAGGCGTTCGAGCGTCTGGTCGATTCCATCATTTCCAAGCGTCCGGACGTCGTGCTGCACTCGGGGGACCTCTTCGATTCCGTAAGACCGTCCAACAGGGCTTTGTCCGTGGTTCTGGAACAGCTTCTGCGACTGTCCGCCGCGAAGATCCCGGTGGTGCTCATCGCCGGCAATCATTCCACCCCCCGGTTGAAGGAGACGGGGAGCGTTTTCCGGCTGTTCGAGCACATCGAAGGCGTCACGGCGTTCTACACACCAGGCATGCACCGTTTGGAAATGGGCGATCTGACCATAACCGGCTTTCCCCACCAGGACAAGGAGTCCATGGTCGAGGCGCTCCAGAACTGGAAGCGCGGGCGCAGCCGTTACGAGGTCGGGATGCTGCACGCCGGGATCCAGGGATTGACCAGATACAGCATGGGCGAAGCGAACGAGCTGAACCTGCCCTCCTCGCTGCTGAACCTGGAGGCGGATTACATAGCCCTGGGGCATTTCCACGATAAGGAACAGATCACCGAGAACGCCTGGTACAGCGGTTCCCTGGAACGCCTGTCGTTCGCCGAGGCCGGCCAGGAAAAAGGATACATGCTCATCGACCTGGAGCGCGACAAGAAGGAATTCATCAAACTTCGGTCCCGGCCTATGTACTCCCTGGGGCCGTTCAAGGCCAAAGGGAAGGAGGCCGGCGCCTTGCAGGAAGAGCTGGCCTCCGCTCTCGGTTCGATCGAGATGGAAGGAAGTATCGTCCGCCTGGTGGTGGAGGAGGTCCCCGCCGCCATCTACCGGAGCCTGGACCTCAATGGCCTGAGAGCCATGGGGGAGAAGGCCGTCCATCTGGAGCTGAAGACCGAGGTGGTGCAGGGAACGGACGCCGTGCAGTGGCGGTCGACCTCCTTCGGTTCCTTGGACCAGGAGTTCCAGTCATATCTTTCGCAGGTGCCGGTGGAGGGCGTGGACAAGGACGACATGCGCCGCCGCGGCCTGGAGTACCTAAGAAGGGAGGCCGGGGAATGAGGCTGCGCTACATGGAGCTGCGCAATTACCGCAAGTTCCGCGAGGCCCGCATCGAGTTCCCCGATGGCGTGGTAGCCATCGTTGGCAGCAACGGAACGGGAAAGACCACCATCCTGGAGGCTGTAACGTGGTCACTGTTCGGCAACGCCTCGTCCGTGGTCAGGGACAACAAGGAGGGCGTGGTCAGCTTCGGCGCGTCCCCGGGGGACGAGTGCTCGGTGGTCCTGGAGTTCGACCTCGGCGAGGATTCCTACCGCTTGGCCAGGAGCATGAAGGTGAAGAGCCTCAAGACGGACGCCTCCCTGGAGGTCAACGGCAAGCTGCTGGCCACCGGGGATACCGAGGTCACCAACGCCATCGTCGAAAGGCTGGGAATGGACCATCAGGCCTTCTTCGTGTCCGTGTTCACCAAGCAGAAGGACCTTAACGCACTCGCTAACCTCAGGCCGGCCGAACGGAAGGCGCTGGTGCTGAGGATGCTCCGCGTGGATTCCCTGGACAAGGTGATCAAGGCCATCGACGCGGATGGGAATAACGCTAAGAAGGAGGCCGAAGGGGTCTCGGCCTCGCTCCGTGACGCAAACGGGAATGACAAGATCACATCGCTGAAGGAGGACGAACGCGTTGCCGCCGATTCGCTGAAGAGGATCGTGGACGGAAGCTCGAAGCTTCTGGCCGATAAAATGGAGGCGGTCGAGAAGGGCCGGATGACCAGGGGGCTTTGGGAGGCCGAGGAGGAGCGCTACCGCCAGGACGTGGCGCTGGAGAGAAGGCAGACCGGCGCCCGGGCCGGGCTGCAGGCCATGCACGAGTCCCTGGTCAAACTGGAGAAGGAGGTGGATGAGCTGAAGGCCCTTCGCGCTCGCCTTTCCGAACTGGAGACCAAGGAAAAGGAGTACCAGGATGCTAGGTCCGCGGCCGAAAGCCACACCGCCCTGCGCGAGGCGTTCCTCAAGCGCCAGAGGCTGGAGGAGGAGCTCGCCGGGAAGAAGGCCGATCTCGAATCCTTGCGGGCGGAGGGTGAGCAGGCGGCCAAGGAGATGTCCGGCCTGCCGGACATCGAGGCCAGTCTGGCCACGGTCGAAGCGACCTTGAACGAGACCAGGGAGCTGATGTCCTCGATATCCGCCCAGGCCCGGGTGGCCGAGACCGAGGCGGTAAGGCTGCGCGCCGAGCTCGTGAGGTCCAAGCAGAGGTCCGACGAGATCGTCAAGCTCGGCGAGGACAGCAATTGCCCGACCTGCCAGAGGCGCATGGGGACGCAGTACACCGATCTGCTGCGCCGGTACCAGGAGGAGCAGAAGGCGTTGGAGGAGGGAGCGGCCCTGCAGGACGATATCCGGAAAGGGCTCATGGAGCAACGTTCTCGAAGCGAGCAGCGCCGTGATGCCCTGGAGGCGAGAAGGTCCAAGCTCCTCTCGCAATCTCGTTTGAAGGCTTCCCTGGATGAAAGGTTGCGCAGGTCCCAGCAGTCCTTGTCCCGGACGCAGGAGAAGGCGGACGCCCTGCAGCAGGACCTGGATTCCCTGGGGCCGGTGGAGTACGACGCCAAGGCGCATGATGCCGCCAAGCGCAGAGCGGCCGAACTGGAGCCTTCGCATCTCGCCCTGAACAGGGCCATGACGAAGATGGAGCGTCTTCCCTTGGCGATGGAGGAGAAGGATAGGATGGCAATCGCTGTCGCCGGAGAGGAAGAGGTGCTTCGGATCGCCTCGCAGGAACGGAGGGCGCTAGGCTTCGACATGAAGGCGCTGCTGACCCGGAAGAAGGAATACGAGGAGGCGCGGCAGAACGAGGAACGCCTGGCCCAGGAGATCATCAGAGCAGAGGGGGAGCAGCGCCGCCTGGCGTCCGAGATCGACTCGCTGCGGAAGCGGGCCGCGGACCTGGAGATGCTGCGCTCCAGGCAGGCCTGCCTCATGACGGAGCTGGAGACCCTGAACCGCCTGAGCCAGGTGATGAAGGGGTTCAAGGAGAACGTCATCTCTCGCATAGTCCCGACCCTCTCGGACGTCTCGTCCGACCTTCTGTCGCAGCTCACCGAGGGCAAGTACGGCGGCATGCGCCTGGACGACAACTACCAGATGTGGCTGTACGACCAGGGGGAGGAGTTCCGCCTGGAGCGGTTCTCCGGTGGTGAAGTTGATCTGGCCAATCTGTGCCTGCGCCTGGCGATATCGCGCATGATCATGGAACGCTCCGGCAACCAGATGAACTTCCTGGTGCTGGACGAGATATTCGGCTCGCAGGACCAGTCACGCAAGCGCAGCATACTGGAGACGCTCGGACAACTACAGAAGCAGTTCCGGCAGATACTGCTCATAACGCACATAGACGACGTCAAGGACAACGTCAGCGCTGTTCTGAGAGTGCAGGAAAAAGAGGATGGTTCCAGCACCGCGGTGCTGGAGGATTAGGTTTTACT
>JBFYNB010000035.1:0-16406 GCA_041304605.1 Methanomassiliicoccales archaeon | reverse complement strand
ACCGCTGCCGAACCGTTGATCTGACCTCCGCGCCGCCGAGCAACCTCGCCCGCTACGACTTCTCGGGACGCCAGAACCCGGCCAGGAGCGCGGCGCCACCGCCGATGCCCCCGATGGCGGCGATCAGCAGACCGGTCCAGCCGACGAGGTCGTCGTTCAGGTCGAGCGCCTCGTCGAGCGACCACGCCCCCGGGCCGATCGCGCAGTTGCACCTGGTCCTTGAAGCTGGACGAGCAGAAATGTACCGGTAAGGCATCGCCAGCCTCCTCCATGACCTGCCAGGATATCTCCATGCTGCCCTGCATGGCGCTCGATACGTCCGAGCGGACGTGGAATCCCCGCCCGAGCAGCGCCTGGCAGTTCGTTTCGGAAACCTCCAGTTCGTTGAGGTTGACGAAATCGAGTCCGATATCGGTGGCGTGCCAGCATATGGAAAGCAACCCCTTCAGCTCCCCCGGGACGGCCGGAACCTCGAATCCCACCTTCATGTGCAGGCCTTCGACGGCCTCGGCGATCCTCAGTTCTTCGATCGCTCCCCAGCTCTCTATCGGAGGATGTATCCTGAGCTCGTCCAGACCGGCCTCCTGCAATCTAAGGAACTTATCGCGGTCCACCGTGGCGGTGTAGAGATGGATATGATGTCCGGGACCGAACCGCTCCTTAAGCAGGCGGATGTAACGGACCGTCCGGTCCATTACCAGCAGCGGGTCGCCGCCGGTGATGCCGGTCCCCCTCGCCCCAATGGCCACGGCCTCTCCGATTATGTCCTCGTCCTCTCTGACCAATAGCTCGTTGGCGTACACCACGTCCTTCCCCTTCTTCGCTTCGGAAAGAGGGCAGTAGTAGCATGATTCCCCGCATTTACCGGTGACCAGGAGCACCATCTTGGCGCCCTTTCGGCACAGGCGGCAGCCTCGCGATAGCCGTTTTGTGTAGCAGGACGAAGATTCCATGGGGATGGGGTGCATGGCACCTTTACGCACAAGGGCGGACTTAACGCTTGCCCATGGCAAAATCCTAAATCGGCGAGGAACGTTGGCATCAGGGATAGCATGAGGAAGGAGAGCAGGGTCATACTCGCGCTGGACGAGGTGCGGCCGGAAAGGGCGTTCAAGGTGGCGGAACAGGTCTCCGACCTGGTGGACGCCATAAAGATCAACTGGCCCCTGGTACTGGCGACGTCCCCGGACACCATCACCCGGCTGTCGAAGATGGCCCCGGTCATCTGCGACTTCAAGGTGGCCGACATCCCGAACACCGTCTCGCTCATCGTTTCCCAGGCAGTGCAGCGCGGGGCGGAAGGCGTCATCGTTCACGGTTTCACAGGAAGCGATTCGGTGAAGGCCGCGGTGAAGGCCGCCGACGGTCGCAAGATCTTCGTGGTCACCGAGATGTCCCATCCCGGCGGAGCGGAGTACACCGCCCCGGCCGCCGAATCGCTGGCCAGAATGGCGGTCGAATGCGGCGCGGCCGGCATAATCGCCCCGGCCACCCGCCCGGAGAGGGTGGCGGTGCTCAGGAAGATCGTGGGGGACCTTCTGATCCTCTCTCCCGGGGTAGGCGCGCAGGGCGGCAGCGCCTCGGCCACCTTGGACAAGGGGGCCGATTACGTCATAGTCGGACGAAGCATCTACGGAGCGGAAGACCCGCGTTCCGCGGCTCAGCAAGTGGTGAACGAGGCCAAGACCGCCCATTCCCGATGAGGCGAAATATCGATTTCCGCATGAAGAGCCAGATGCCTGTTTTTACTGGCCTGGATGGAACCAACGTATTTATACGGGGTGCGTTATCAGTTGCTAATCACCCCAGAGGAGACTAACTTATGGCAACGAAGCAGGAGGGGTCCAGTCAACCTACTGACAAGCAGCGCTCTCTTTCGTTGTCCAATTTCTCTCGGAACCTCAAGGATTCTTGGATCGGAAGAAATTGGCAAACCGTGCTGTTATTGGCAATGATGGTGTTCCTGGCATTGTTCGTCAGGAGCTATTTCGGATATTCCACTTCGGTGGACAACGGCTACCTGGTCTCAGGCGGCTCTGACTCTTACTATCACATGAGGGTCATCGATCACGCGGTGGCAACTGGGGACCACCTGGTGTACGATGACATGCTCAACTATCCCAACGGGATGAGGAACCCCCGCCCGCCGCTCTATGACTGGTCAGTGGCGGTCGTCGGAATGCTCCTAAGCACTATCACCGGACTGGCAATTACTGACGCCGTCGGTCTTTCACTGGTGTTCTCCACCGCGGTGTGGGGGGCGCTCACCGTCATCCCAGTTTACATGCTGGGCAAGGCGGCCTTCGGACGCAAGGCCGGGATGCTGGGGGCGTTCATATTCGCCCTCATGGCCGGGCATATAGAACGTACGGTGCTGTCCAACGCCGACCACGACGCCATGGTGCTGTTCTTCGTGGTGTTCTCCTTCTACTTCCTGCTGCGCTCGCTGCAATCCGTCAACGGGAGCCGCTGGGTATCCAAATGGAAGGACCCCAAGACGATATTGCCAGGGCTGAAAAGCTACCTGGGCACCAATCAGCAGTCGCTGATCTACGCCGCTCTGGGCGGTCTCTGCGTGGCGGCCGTGGGCCTCATATGGACCGGGTACACATACCTGCTCATAGTGGTCTTCGTCTACTTCATCGTCCAGTTGCTGGTAGACCGTTTCCGCAACAACGATTCCATGGGTGTGCTGTTCACCATAGCCGCCTTCTTCGGCATCGCCTTCCTGGTGATGGCCCCCATGTACGTGAGCCTGAACCTCATCGACACCTGGTTCGACACGCCGCTGTTCCTTTACGCCATAGGCATCGTTGGCGGGCTGATGTTCGTGGTCACCCGCGATTACCCGTGGACCCTGGTGCTTCCGGTGTTCACGGTCATCCTCTTGGCGGCCATGGCCTTGCTGTCAGTGTTCAACTCGGCCCTTCTGGAGACCATACTCTCCGGTCAGGGTTACCTGGTGAAGAGCAAGCTGTATGACACCATCTCCGAGGCGCAGGCCCCGCTGTTCTCCAGCCTGGCCATGTCCTTCGGCATGGTGACCTTCTGGCTCGCGCTGATCGGCGTGGGCTATGCGGTGGTGAAGATACCCAAGAACCTCAGCCCATCCTTCATATTCGTGGTGATCTGGGTGGCCATATCCATGTACATGGCCTCCTCGGCCGCCAGGTTCGTCTTCAACGCCTCTCCGGCCTTCGCCGTCTCGGCAGGCTGGGTGCTCGCTCTGATCATTGACCGTCTCAAGTTCGACGAGATGGTCCGGAACCTGCGCACCGACCACGGCGGGATATGGAAGACCATCCGGAGCTCGATCAAGATCCGGCACGTGCTGGGAGCGGTGTTCATCATCCTGATGATACTGGTGCCCAACGTGTGGTACGCCATGGACGCCGGCATACCGTCCACCACCAAGACCGATTACGACGCCCAGATCTACAACGCCATGCCCGACCTCCTCCGGCCGGACGATTACGACCTGGAGAACGGGACATACTGGTACCTCGGGGCCTTCAGCTACGGTCTCACGCTGCCTAACGAGTACTGGCCTTCGGCCTGGAAGTGGTTCGCCGCCCAGGACGCCGATACCGCCGCGACCTTGGACCGCCCGGCCTTCGTCTCCTGGTGGGACTACGGGTTCGAGGCGATCCAGCAGGGCGCTCACCCGGCGGTCGCCGACAACTTCCAGAACGGATACCACTTCGCCGGTACCCTGCTCATGACCCAGACCGAGGACGGGGCCATCGCCCTGTTCATAGTCCGCTGCCTGGAGACCGACATATACTCCAACACTCCTGAAGGGCAAGCCGCACTGAGCATGATGGCCGAGTACGGTGTGGACACCGTCCGCTTCAAGGACATCATGACCAACCCGGCCAACTACGTGGACGAGGTCCGGAACAACCCCCAGGTGTACGGGGAGCTGGACGACGACCTGAGCGCCGAGAACGCCAAGTACGTGGCGGCCAGGCAGGTCCTTACCGCTCTGAGCAAGGACCAGCTCATCTCGCTGTACAACGATGTGCGGCAGATCACCGGCAACGATATCGGCTACGTGTCCGTGGACAGCAGGCTGTTCCCGTTCACCGCCACCTCCTTCAACATCTTCTACGCCCCGGCGAAGCTCTCGGACCAGCGCGTGGACGGTAACAACATTCCCTACGACTACTACACCATCTACGCCGTGGACATCTATGGGGACCAGATCCCCCTGGACGAGGTCACCGCCTCTGATTACATAACCAGCTATGAGATAGTCTACACCGAGGCGTTCTACGATACCATGCTCTACCGGGCGTTCATGGGCTACGGCCCCAGCGATGTTGGCGAAACAGAGCAGGGCCTGCCAGGCATCTCCGGAAGCCTGCAGGACGTCCCGTCCATGCAGGGCTGGAACATGAGCAACTTCCGCATGGTCTACCGTACTGCTTACTACAACCCCTTCCCCAGCGAGGACGTGGCCAACCACACCGACGCCTGGCGCGCGGTCTCGTACGACGAGGCGATCAGCATGTACAACCGGATACAGTCCGGTGAGCTGATCGGCACCGTGGACCTATCCTCCTCCAGCCTGTACTCCGGGGTCACCTTCCTGCAGTACTACGACGGCGCGATCGTGGAGGGCACGGCGGTAACCGACGCCGGCAGGCCTATGTCCGGGATATGGGTCACCGTGCTCGATGAGTACGGCATCCCGCACCAGGTGGTCAAGACCGACGCCGAGGGACATTACAGCGTGCTGGCTCCGTTCGGGGACGTTACCCTGGTATACTCCTACGGCGAACTGGACTCCCGCATGCTGTACGGAACGCAGCTGCACACCGAGAGCCTTGATATAACCTACGATCAGGCCATGCGCGTGGAGGCCGACGTGGACAAGGACGACCGGCTGGACTACCTCATCGACCTGGACGTCGTGGTATCCGCCGGCTCCCTGACCGGGCAGGTCTTCCTCGACAATGATGGCAACGGCAAGTACTCCGCCGCGGAGGACCAGGCACTGGTCGGAGCGACCGTGGTGTTCGAGAACGCCACCAACGGCTTCCGGGCCGAGACGACGTCCACCGCCGATGGTTACGAGATAGCGGGCATCAGCCCGATGTTCGGGACCATCTCGGTCGAGTACCAGGGCCACGTGTTCGGCACCGCCAGCGTGGAGGTCAAGATCGGCTCCCCGGTCTCCAAGGACCTCTATGTGGGGTCGGCCGTCATGAACGGCACCGCCGTCCTCGAGGACGGCACAGCTGCTGGACAGGTGACCATAACCCTTCTGGACAGGACCAACGGGCTGGTGTTCGAGGCCGTCACTGATTCCACTGGAGCCTATTCCTTCGAAGGGCTGTTGCCAGGGAATTACACCATACAGACCCCTGACGGCACCGCGATACAGAGCGCCGATGTCACCCTGGAAGCGGGCGATTCCGTAACCAAGGACCTGGTGCTCTATAACTCCATGCGCCTGAGCGGACTGGTCAGTTACGGTGGGAATGCCGTCAGCAACGCCCTGGTCGGTATCTCCGGCGATCTGGTCAACGTCTGGGTGCAGAGCGACTCCCGTGGCAGGTATTCGGTCGTCGTCCCCAAGGGCGATGTATCACTGTACGCCACTGCGACCGTGAACGGCCAGGAGGCGGTGTTCCTGGAGAAGGTCATCGCCACCGATAGCGCCGTCATCGACCTGGTCCTGGAGGACGGAATGGTCCTCTCTGGCACGGTAGAATATTCCCGCGCCGCCATCTCCGGGGCCGAAGTCGTGCTGCAGGACCGCAGCGGAGGGGCCACTCTCACCGCTGTGACCAATGCGCAAGGTAAGTTCAGGGCCGTGCTGCCGTCCGGTCTGTACTTCACGTACATAAGCGACGGCACCAGGGCCTACTGGGGCGACGTGAACGTCGTCTCCTCCACGTCCACCACTTTCCAGCTGACATCATCCGTAAAGATAAGCGGGAAGGCCTGGTTCGACGCTGATGGAAACAACGCCGCCTCCGCCGCCGAGGGACTGAACGGTGTCGTGATCACCGTCACCGACCAGGATGGTCGCTCGGTCACCGTCGGCACCGGTTCCACCGGGCAATACTCATTCGTGATGGTATCCGGAAGAACGTACACCCTGACCGCGATCAAGGACGGCTTTGAGACCGTGGTTCGTAATTACCCGTCCATAGCCCAGAGCGTCACCGCCGACCTGGAGATGATCGCCCTGGAGAGGACCGTCACCGGCGCTATCTCCGAAGCTTTGTTCGGCATAACCGTCCGGTTCGAGGCCGTCGGCGGCGCTGCCGTTGACGCCAGCGCGGTCACCAGCGCCGACGGGAGCTTCAGCGCCACACTCTATCCTGGAACGTACAAGGTCGTCGTGGACCAGAACGTCACCGCCGGCGACGCCTCGGTGCGCTACCAGTCGCTAAAGGATCTGGACCTGGACGTGCTCATCGGCAGCGACCCTGCCGCACTGCAGGTCGACCTGGTCCAGAGGGTCCTGGTCAGCGGGGCGGTAAGCCCCAGCGGCACTGCCAACCTGGTCTTCGACGGGCCGGACATGGTCAGCATGACCGCCAGCCAGACCTATTCGCTGTATCTGCAGGAAGGCTCCTATTCCCTGTACGCCGCCGTGGCCAACGGATCCCTGAACTACGCCACGCTCACCCGCGTGGACGTCAGCGGTCCGATCTCCCTGGACATCGCGGCGAACTCCGCCGCCCTGGCCACCATACAGGCGACCATGACCGGAACGAGGGCCCAGAGCATCGTCATTTCCATAGAGGGCGCGGGAGCGTACTACAATGTCACCACTCCGAACACTGGTGTAGCCAGCGTCTATCTGCCTGTAGGTTCGTTCACGGCATCGGTGGACCACTCCACCATCGTGAGCATGGGCGCTCAGCAGAGGTACGTCAGGTATGTCGGAGAGCTGGACTTCGCCATGTCCACCTCCCGTAGGAACGTGGCCATAAGCACCGTGATGTCCTACGAGAACGCCACGGTGAGCGGCAGCGTGCTTGCGGACGGTTCATCGGCCACCGCCAGGATCGAGTTCCAGGCGATGTCGGCCACCGCCAGCGACCTAGTGGTCAACGCCACCGGTAGCTACTCCGTGGACCTGTCCCCGGGCAACTACACCGTGTACGCCGTAAGCCAGGACAGCTCCCGGGCCCATCTCGGTGAGCTCATCATAGCCGATCTGGATGATGTCACCTACGACATCGTGCTGGTCGAGGCCTTCCGCCTGGCCGGGGTCACTTTCGCCAACGATGACGGCGTGAGGTCCGAGGTAAGCGTGAACGCGATGTTCAGCCTTACCAGTTCCGCGGAGGGGTCTTACGAGATCTATCTGCCCGGCGGCTCTTATGCACTGAGCGCCAAGGCCGTGCTCCTGGAGAACTCGATGAACGTCGATTACCAGGCCACCACGACCGTCTCGCTCAGCGATGCCACCACCAAGGGGTTGTACATGCAGAGGGTGGCCGAGCAGGACGTATCGGTCACCTGGGATTCCGCGCAGAAGGTCACGCTCAACGCGGGCGAGACCGCCACCTATACGATCCGGGTAGTGAACGAGGGCAACGTGGATGACACCTTCAGGCTCACCGCGACCGCCTCTGGGTGGACCGTGGTGTTCTCCCAGACCGAGGTCACCCTTGGTTACGGCATATCCAACAGCCAGACCGTGACCGTACAGCTTACGCCTTCCAGCACCATACTGGTGAAGCACACCGCTGTGATCGTCAGAGCCACGTCCACCACCAACTCCTCGGCGGCCTCCTCGGTCAGCCTGGACGCGGTCATCGCGCCGGCCAGAGCGGTGAGCATGGAATACCAGGGCGGGGAATCCACGAACGGTGAGGAGTACATCCACACCGTCGAGGTCACCAACTCTGGCAATGTGGACGATACTTACGCCCTGACCATAGGCAACCAGCAGGCATTGCGGGACCTGGGCTGGGAGGTCAAGCTGGTCAACAAGACCGTCCTGACCGATTCCATGACCGTGACCGTCTCGGCGACCAAGAGCTCGGAGGTCGAGGTGTCCATGGTTCCCCTTAGGGCGAACCCCAGTCCCACGGTCACCGTGCAGCTGGTGGCATTGTCCACCGCCGACCAGGCGGTTCGCGCCTCTCTGGACGTTGAACCGGGCCTTGTCGGACTGGGCGTCAACGGACTTGCGGTCACCGGTGCGAACGTTGAGGACAGCATGCCCACGCTGGGTCAGGACTCCCTGGTCCTTCTAGGGTTGGCGCTGGCCCTGATGGCGGTCCTTGTCGTCCTCAGTATACAGAAGGGGGTGTTCTCACGAAGAAAGCGCTGATGGTCATCCTCGCAGCTTTTGTGCTGCTGAGCGCGGTGCCCTTCGCCCAGGCGGATACGTACGATCCGCTGTACGCGGAGATAGACGGTCCTCAGGTAGTGACAACCAACAGTGTCACCATGTACACCCTGGTGATGTTCGGCGGTCCGGCCGAGGTCGGCGTGGGTAACTATTCCTACAAGGCCACCATGACCGGGTCCGGGGACACCTATGGCTCGTTCTTCGTTCCGGGGACGGTCGAACCGACCACGGACGGCACGTTCAACATCAATCTGACCGCGCCGGCCGAGGCCCAGACGATGACCATAACCATAGAGTGCAGCTCCGCGAGCGTCAGCCAGACGGTGAAGACCACCATCTCCTTCCAGGTAAAGGTGGTCGATCCGGTGATACTGAGGACGACCGTCGAGAACACCGGTGAGGTGGGCGCTGTTGGCGTGCCTATAAGCCTGCAGATATACCAGGACGGGGAGTGGGTGGAGTTCCACCGCACCACCATCGACCTGGCTCCCGGCGAATCGTACCTGTTCCAGTACAACTGGACCGCCATGGACCTTGCCCCGGGGGAACACAAGGTGCGCATGGTCCTGGACCCCAACAACGAGATAGTCACCTTCGAGGGCGGGGCGTCGGTGTATGAGACGACCATCTACTACAAGATGCCCGGCTACGGTTGGGTCAACACCCTGATATGGGTGCTCGTGGTGGCTCTAGGCGTTACCATATTCTTCGTATGGAGACGCCCGGTCAAGGGCAAGAAGAGACGCTGAAAAACCCCTTCCCTTACAATCTTTTCTCCAGCTCGCCCATGCGGCCGTGCAGCCTATCGCTCATGACCGCCAAGGACACGTCGCCCCTGGTCTTCTCCAGTACCGACCGGGCGATGTCCTGTTTTCGTCGTATGGAGATGATCGCGTCCGGGTAATCGAAGCGCATGATGACCAGGAACAGCTCCTCCATGAGGTCCAGGTACCTCTCGGCCAAGACGATGTCGCCCCTGCGCAAGGATTCCAGGGAGAACCGCCTAAGCTCGCCTATGGTGTCCGCTATTCCTAGAAGATAAGCTGTCCCAGGCATGCCCAGGTGCACCGGGTCGGGCAGTTCCTGACCTTTCACCAGGGCATCCAGGATGGCCGCTTCGGCCACCTCGACCAGGGCGTCCTGGACGATACCGGAGTGCCAGATCTCCACGTGCTCGGCGAGAACGCTCTTCAGCTTGTGCGCCTCGTCGATCGCCTCGGCCAGGGCCTCGGCTCCATCGATGCCCTTGTGCATCCCATGGACCACACCGCTGGACATTCTGATCAGGGCGCGGGAGGACTTGATGGCGATCTCCCTGACGGTATCCTTCTCTTCCAGGGAGTCCTGTATCCTCTGGGCGATGTGCTCCAGGTTCTGCATGAGGGTAGATTGCCGGGGGATATGAAAAGCTTGCTCAGCCCCTGACCTGGCGCATGTGCTCCACCCTTCTGCGCACCAGATCCCTCTTCCCTATGTCGTGGCGGACGAATATCTCGCCCTGCACATGCTCAAGGCCGGCTTCGCAGATCGCTTCCGCCTCTTCGATGGAGTCAGCCATTCCCACCACGCCCAGGGTGCGGGACGAGGTCGTCAGGACGACACCGTCCTTCTCGTCCACCGCTGCGTAATAGAGGCGCGCTCCGGTGGCTGCCAGCTTCTTTTCGTTCACCGTGACCGGACGTCCGGCCTTGGATTCCGTGCCGTATCCGGCGGGAACGACGTACTTGCACACGGTGGCCTCCTTGAGGAACGGGACGTCCTTGGACAGTTTGCCGTCAGCAACGCCCAGGCAGACGTCCAGGAAGCCGTTCTGCAGCAGCGTCAGAACGTTCATCGCCTCCGGGTCCCCGAAGCGGGCGTTGAACTCTATGACCTTGGGACCGTCCCTGGTAAGCATGAACTGCCCGTAGAGGACGCCACGGTACGGAGAACCGTCCTCGCGCATGGCCTGCACGGTGCGCTGCATTATCTCCAGCGCCTTCTGGCGTTCTTCATCGGTCACGAACGGCAGCAGGTGGTTGGCGTCGGTGTAAGAGCCCATGCCGCCGGTGTTCGGCCCCACGTCACCGTCGTAAGCGCGCTTGTGATCTTGCACCAAGGGCATTCCTCTGACGTTGCGTCCGTCGCAGAAGGCCTGCAGGGTGAACTCCTCTCCGACCAAACGTTCCTCGAGGACCACGCCGGCGCCGCCTATCTTGTGGTCCAGTACCTCTTTGACGTAGGCGAGCACTCCCTCCTTCCCTTCCAAATGCTCTCCCTCGACCTTGACGCCCTTTCCGCCGGTGAGCCCTTCCGGTTTAACGACCAGCTCGCCTGAGAAATCATCGACGAACAATTTCGCGGATTCGTAGTCCTGGAAGGTGCCGAACTCCACGTTGCCAGGTATGGCATGTTTCTTCAGAAGGCGGCGGGAGAACCTCTTGGATGTTTCCAATCGAGCCGCGGATTGGGAAGGCCCTACGCATCCGACGCCCCTCCTCAGAAGCTCGTCGGCAAGGCCGGCCTCCAGCGGGGCCTCGGGACCGATGACCGCCAGTTCAGCTCCGCAAGAGACGGCGAACTCGGCGACCTTGGGTACGTCGGTCTCCTTGACCAGCTTGAACTCCTTGGCGGAACGCGCTATCCCAGGGTTGTTGTTCTTCATCGCGACGTAGACCGTCGCGCCGTCCCTGATCAAAGCCTCGACGATGGCGTGCTCCCGCCCTCCTCCGCCGACAACCAGCACCTTCGTGGTCATGCGCCTCGGGGATGGCGCTGAGCTTTATTAAATGAATTGATGCTCAGACCAGCAGCGTTTCCACCAGGGCTTCCAGTCCCTCGCCGGTGCGTTCGCTGACTGGCAACAGCTCACGTCCGCCGGAGAGCTTGCGGTAGTCGGCCTTCACCCGGGCGACATCAATGCCCATATACTCCGCGAGGTCCATCTTGTTGATCACGGCGACGTCCGCCCCCTGGAAGATCATGGGGTGCTTGCGCACCATATCATCCCCTTCCGTGACGGATATGACGACCATGCGCTTGTCCGTTCCCAGAGGGAAGTCCGCCGGGCAGACCAGGTTGCCCACGTTCTCCACGAAGAGGAAATCGAACCCTTTGAGGTCGATGTCATCCAGGGCATGGTCCAGCAAGTGGGCGTCCAGGTGGCATTCCTTTCCGGTGTTGAGGTTGAATGCTTTCACGCCCGCCGCCTCGAAGCGATCGTAATCGTCCTGACCGGTGACGTCGCCGGCGATGGCAGCTACGCGCAGACCGCGGGCCATCAGCAGCTTGGAGAGCTTGATGATGAGAGCGGTCTTTCCCGCTCCGGTGGTGCCCATGACATCCACCGAGCGAACGCCGGAGCTGTGAAGTTTCTCATGGTTGTGCTCGGCCAGATGCCTGTTCTCCGCCAGAACGTCGGTCTCCATGCTTATGTGGGTGATCTTGTGCACGGGGGCGGATTTTACCTCCGTTGTTAATAACTTTGCCCTTAATCCTTCCAGCGTTTATCGCATCGAACATTCGAAAAATGAGATAACGCTTGTTAATCCGACAATATGGCTAATATGTTTTGGTCGATTTTATCGAATAACTTTTAAGTAATGTCACGCAAATATGATTCTTCAACTAATCAGAGGTTCCGCAAGGTGGATGGGACCTACGAGGGGGATTCTAATAATGGACAGTCCAAGTAATGTGCTAAGTAATAACATGACTATCAGCATGGCCAAGAGGGCGGCCCTATACATCGGTATATTGGCCTTCGCCTTCCTTCTGCTCCTGTTCTTGGGAGCCGGACAGGCTAGCGCTGACGAGGTCAATGTCACGGGTGATATCGAGACCGATACTACCTGGACATCGGGAAATGTGTATAATCTGAATACAACGGTATATGTGACCAACAATTCCGTTCTGACGATACAGAGCAATGTGACCGTCATCGCTCAGGGAAACTACAATCTCTATGTCGATGACGGAAGCGAGCTTGTCGTGATCGGCAACGAGACTCACCCAGTGATATTCACCCGAAACGGTTCGGCGGTATCCTATTGGAGCGGTCTTTATTTCAACCCCGGATCGTCCGGCTCCTTGACCAACCTGCATGTGGAGTATGCGTATTATGCAGTATACCTCTACAACACCACGGTATCCATAGATGGCATGAGCATATTTGATTGCGGCTATGGTATCTATGGTGACTACTACGGGGATGTCGTGGCCGAGCAGGTGATCGAGCTCCAGTTCAATGATGTCTCTCTGGACAACATCTGGTGGACCTCCTTGGTCCTCTACCAGTACAACGGAAGTTTGATCGTCACCCTCGATGGATGGGACGAGCAAAACTCCTGGGCTGGACCGTACCTTTACGCGTTCAGTGATAATGACACCGCGACCGTCGATCTGAACATAATAAACTCCAACTTCGAGGGCACTTTCTATCAGATCGCCTACGTAGATGCCGAGATAGTTGACATACAGATCACTGACACCGTGATTAACAATACCGACTACTATGTGATCTATGCTGTTGACTATGAGGGCACCAGCGTATTGAACATAGGCCTGGACAACGTAACAATTCATAACGTCTACGAGCTGATATACGCCTACAACTACAATGGCAGCACCGACATCACCATAGATGGTGTGATGGCCGACGAGTTCGGTTACGGGGTATATGGAATTGCCCCCATGGGCGGGGTCAACGTCAACGTGATGAACTCCGCGTTCTCGAACATGTGGTATGAGGGATCGGTCTTCTACACGGATAGCTACCTGGGCGACAGTATGATCGTCCTCCAGGACACGTCCTTCGATGGCGTGTTCGGAGTACTGGAATCCTACGCCTACAATGGAAGCATCGACGTTACCCTGGATGGTGTGACCACCAACAACACCTACTTCCTGGCGATACTGGAAGCTGAGGACTTCTTCGGCACCGGTACCATCGACCTGGCCATCACTGGTTCCTGGTTCAACAACTCTTATGCCGGAATGCAGGTCCTGGCGAATGTGATCGGTGAAGCGACCGTCGCGGACTCCGAGTATTCCTACCTTTGGGGCACCATGTTCATGTCGACCGAGAGCATCCTGGAGGTTCCGACCCAGATGCCACTGATGCCGGTTGGCCTGATGTTCATGGCCGAATCCGGTGATCTGGCGGTAATGATCGACAATGTGGTCTTCAACGACCTGGCGATAGGCGTGGTAGCCTTGGCCGAGAACGGAAGCGCCTCTCTTACCATGACCGGGGTTGTCAGCAACAACACCATGATAGTCGCAGCGATTATGGCCCAGGACTTCTTTGGAACGGGGACCATCGACGCGACCATCTCTGACTGTTCCTTCAACAACACCGAAATGGCTGTCATGCTGCAGGCGGACCTGATCGGGGCCGTCAGCGTGACCAACACCCTTGCGTTTGGCATGTACACCATGAGCACCACGCAGTCCGGCACCGCATTCGACATCATCGCGATGGAGGAAGGTACCCTGACCACCGTGGTCTTTGATCATGTCACCGCCGAGGGCTTCAGCACCGTGTTCTATGTCGATGTCAACAACGACCTGGAACTGACCATCGATTCCGTCGTCACCAATGACACCGGGACCGTCGGTTACTTCGAGGCTCTGAACCTCGCGCAGGACGCGACCATGGACATATCCGTGGTGAACTCCTCCTTCAGCAACACCACCTCTGGTCTGGTCTTCATAACCAACATACTGGACCCAGACTTCAGCCTGCTAGGCACCAACACCTTCACCAACATCTTCGGTCAGTCTTTGTACATGTACGCCGACCTCGGTGACATCGTCCTGAACTTCGAAGAGTTCATGATGACCAACGGAGGGGGTATCAGCGTCTTCCTCGGGTTCGGTAACATCGAGGTCAACATCATCGACTCGATGATGGACTGCTCCGGATACGGAACCGTCCTGGACCTCTTCGTCAACTCGAACACCCTGGACAACGGGTTCATAACCCTGAACGTGGTGAACTCCACCCTGTCCGATTCCGAGAACGGAATACGGACCTACTCTGAGGAGCTGGTCATTGTGGCCATGGATGACGTGAACTTCGTCAACATGACCGGAACGGCCCTGCACTTCGACGTAAGGAGCGCCACCAGCAGCGACCGCGTGCTCACCATCGCGCTGAACAACGTGATGGGCGAGAACCTGGGCGCAGGCATGTTCCTGTACCTGAACGATGGAAGCCTGGACCTGACCATCGCCGACTCCCACCTGCAGACCGAGTTCTTCGGGGTGCAGGTCGAGGTGAGCTGCGTGCTGCCCGATGACCTGAGCGTCATCGATCTGGCAGTTACCGACTCGGTGTTCGAGGACGGTATGTACGGTATATTTGCCACCTCGGTCAACGGCGGATCGGCCATCATCACCGGCTCCGAGTTCCTCGGGCACAGCGGAGTGGGCTACTGGTTCGACTCCCTGTACGGCGAGATGGACGTGGAGATAACCGACAGCGTCTTCGACGGAAGCTCCGGCGCGGACATAACCGCCTACATGATCGAGGAGGTCGAGAACACCTTCCAGCTGATCGGTAGGAACTACTGGACCATGGGCGAGGACGCCTGGACCGGTGGGTCCGTCTGGCTAAACCTTCCGTTCGCCTTCAACTACGACGGAAACGAGTACACCCAGGTCATGATGAGCGAGAACGGTTACCTCGAGTTCGACGCCGGTGAGCAGATCATGCCGGTAGGTTCCACCGACCTCATCTACACCTACGAACAGTTCTTCGGCTACAAGGAGGCCGAGGACGACATGTCGGTGATGTTCCACTGGTACGCCTCTGAATGGTACTCTGGCTACGGCCTCAGCCTGGTATTCCAGGTCGTGCTGTTCGCCGACGGAACCATACAGTTCAACTACGCGGACATGGACTCGTACTCCATGGACGTCATGTATGGGCTGAACACCAACGGTCCGGCGGACTACGACATCGGTGACCTCTACGACATGCCCAAGTGGGAGGCCGACTGGATGTCCCTCCTGTTCACCCCGCTGCCGATATCCTACGGCATGGGTGTGCTGCTGACCATGGATGAGGGCGATATCAGCGCTGTCATCACCAACAACACCGTGACCAGCTACTACAACGGCGGTATCGCGGTGCTGTCCTTGGACGGCAATTTGAACATAGAGGTAACTGGAAACGATTTCAGCAAGATAGTGGGCGACGAGTACGCCGCCCTGGACATCTATGACTTCAACGGCGAGTCCGAAGTGGTCATGGCTGACAACTCCTTCGAACGCATATGGGGCCTCGCCATCAGCCTGTACTTGGCTAGCAACGAAGGTGGCGAGAGGGTGGTGGACATGTCCGACTCCGTGTTCAACAAGGTCGGCTATGTCTTCTACTCGGTCATCGAGGTATGGGACAACACCGGCCGCACTGGGAACGACTCCCTGGACGTCATGGTAAACTTCCAGAACAACGTGATGACCGACGCTTACGGAATGGTCTGCTGGATCAACCTGTACCTGTACGACCCGGTCGACTGGACCGTGACCGTCGAACAGAACATGATGAACAATGTCATGATCCAGGAGAACTACATGGGTTCCTGGCCGTTCATGACCGGGTTCCCAATGGATTCGGCCCTGGGTTCCGCCGTCTATATCGGACAGTTCAATGAGGACGAGAACAGCGTGACCCTGGAGCAGACCGCGACCGTAACGGGCAACTACATCGAATGTCCCGGCATGAAAGGTATCGACGTAGGCAATGAGATATACAACTACTACGGCGACACCTCCAGGAACGCGGTCATCGACATATCCGACAACCTGCTGAACATCAGCGGATACCATGGTATCTACGTATGGTCCGAGATGTACACCGCCGCCGGCAACGTAGCCGATGACGTGAGCATCACCATCGAGAACAACACGATAGATGATAGCAATAACGTTGCGGTGTACATCGATTACTACTGCTCGGATATCCAAGTAACGAACAACACGATCACGGGTTCCTGGGTGGGAGTCTCTGTATATTGGCAAAGCACCAGCATCCTGATACAGGAGAACGAACTGAGTTCGATTGGTTATTACGCGATTTCATTGAGTCAAGTCC
>JBFYNB010000034.1:0-18946 GCA_041304605.1 Methanomassiliicoccales archaeon | reverse complement strand
CCGGAGTTCGCCGGGGGGACAGCGCTCAGGGCTACGACCTTGACCAGTCCGGCGATGCTAACATAACCACCTTCGTCTCGGTCTCCAACAACCTGGTAGAAGGCGCCTATATCGGTATCTACTCCGAGATATGGTACTACCAGGACAATGTGGTCGGGGACTGGAACGTGGCGCTGACCTCCCATATGGATGGGAACCAGCTGCTGAACGTCAGCTACGCCGTCGAGGCGTACATGTGGGCCGGTCCGTACTTCTCAGGCAACTACTGGTCTCCGGAGAACGAGACCGCCGTGGCGAACTTCGTACTGGACTACCTGTACACCGTGGACGACAACGTTGTGGTCTGCCCGTACAACATGGACTTCAGTAACGAGATGATCTACGTCGAGATCGAATACTGGGCCTGGATAAATACCGGGACCCCGGCCATCGCCGCCACAGCCAATGCCTGGATAACCGGTACGCTGTCCATCAGCGGCAACGACATGACCCAGATCGACGGGGACCTGAGCGGCATCTACCTGTACCACTGGCTTGGTGCCCAGATGAACTCCTGGATATGGGTCGATGTGGACGTGGCGGTCGAGGACAACACGCTCCTGGTGACCTGGGAGAACGACGGTCCTGGCCCGCGCCCGCCGGCAGCAATTGAGATATTCAATGAGGTGGACGTAAACTCCAACGACCATGTGTCCGTCCCGGCTGGAGCGACCGTTGACATGACCTGGACCGTCACCGGCAACCAGGTCGACAGCGGCTTCCGCTACGGCATCGAGGTCTACGAGTATGTATACCTGGATCACGGAGTTTCCTGCCTGGACTACGCGGTCAGCTGGGACATATCCCAGAACACCCTGGTCAACGTCAAGGAGGCCGGTATCTACTATGAACTGTACCGTGACGAGGATACCTCCGGCGCCATCGAGATGGACGTAACCGTGGACATAATGAACAACGTCATCTCCCTGGTGGACGGCCCGGACAACTGGGTCGGCATCTACCTGGACAGCTGCGCGGCCACCTCCAGCTGGGAGTACTGGGACGAGCAGTTCGGCAACCACACCTTCGTGGCCGCCATCAGCGGCAACACGGTGGGTGGAGCCTACTACGGCATGGAGATCTACGGTACCCTGTACTTCGACGTGCCGGCCGACCATGAGCTCGCTGAGAACGAGGTCCTCTACACCTATGTCAACGACATAGTGGTGGAGAACAACTACGTCAACGACTCCTGGTATGGTATGTACCTCGAGGATGCCATGGACGTCCGCAACAACATTGTGGAATGCGACATCGGCGCTGAGATCTACGGCATATACTGGTACGAGGCCGAGGGCGAGATGGTCGGAAACACCATCACCGCTGAGATAGCTGTATATGTGTACTACCTGCACAACTGGCTGGCCCAGGACAACCTGATCCAGTTCGGCGCGACGGGTATGTACGTCTATTACTACGACTACGAGGAGATGACCAACGGTGTGATAGTGGACAACACCATCACTGCCCTGGACAACCCGTTCCTGCCGTGGTCCAGCTACGGTATCGAGCTCTATGACGTGCCCAACGTCCTGATCGCCAACAACGTGATCAGCGGCGCTGACTACGGCGTGGACATGTACTATGCCTGGAACATAACCGTGGAGGGCAACGAGATCTCCGACGCCAACGAGGCCGGCATATACGTCTACGAGGCCTGGCTCGTGTGGATCGAGTCCAACACCGTGACCGACTGCTACTATGGTCTGTACATATCCTCCTACGTGGAGGACCTGGTGGTAGGCAACAACACCTTCATGGAGAACTACTACGGCATCTACATGTCCGAGGAAGTTCACCGGATGGTGCTGTGGAACAACGTGTTCATCGACAACGAGTACGGGTCCGAGATATACTCGTACCTGTACATGGAGGCGGTGTGGTACGTTGACGCCCAATCCCGGTCGACCCGCAGCGACCTTGAGTTCAACGGGCCTGTATACGTCCTGGCGGGCGGAAGCATGGTTCTGGAGGACATGGAGCTGTACGTGAGCGGAGGCGTGACCGTCGACGAGGGTGGTCTGCTCTCCATGAGCAGCGTCTACGTGGACGAGTGCTGGTTCATCGACGTGGCGGGCACCTTCTGGGCCAGCCTGAGCGTGTTCGAAGAGACCGACGTCTGCCTCGGACCGACCGCAGAAGCGGAGATCCGCACCAGCACCTTCTACTACAGCGAGATGATGGTGGACGGATCCGCGCCGGTCATCGCTGACAACCTGTTCGTAGGTTACAGCGACGAGTACGGCATAGTGGTCAAGAACGGGGCTGCCCCGAGCATCGTCAGCAACATCATCGCCCTGTACGCGGTGGGCATCTACGCCAACGGCATGGACATGGGAGGCATCTATGACAACCTCATAGTCGCCAACTCCATGGCCGGGCTGCTGGCCGAGAACTGCACTGGCGCCATACACGACAACATCTTCCTCCTGAACAAGGTGGAGATACTGCTGCGCAACAGCGACGTGAGCGTGGAGGACAACGAGATCGGCTACACCAACATGTTCCAGGTCATCGCCAACTACGCGCCCATCCTCAGCCACTTCGTGAACCTCGGCAGCGAGGACTCCGAGACAGCCACTGCCGAACCGCAGGCGGCCATGGACTCCATCCTGGCCTCCAGCTGGTCCGACATCGGATCCTGGGTCAAAGCCCACAACGGTATCTGGTCCGAGGGATCCACGGTGCGCACCAGTGGAAACGTGTACGGTCTGGTCAACTACGCCCTGTACGCGGTGGACAGCGAGATACACTTCGCCGACGACGTGAGGACCATCGTTCTCAACGTCCCGCACGCCAACGACGGTGAGATGTACAACTACTCGCTCAACCTCTACACCCTGAACGGTCTGTACGCGGCCCGCTCCCAGGTGTGGGTGGATGGATCCACCATCGAGGTACTGGACGATGCGTTAGTGTTCGAATCTTCCGAGGCCTGGATCGAGGGCGCCACGCTCATGGCGGGCGACTTTGACTACTTCGTCTTCGGCGGTTCGGACATATACAACATCGCCACCAACTACTCCAAGGCCAAGGTCATGGACTCCCACAGCCTCAACGAAGGCACCTGGATGACCCTGACCGCCATGGACGAGGGCGAACCGGCGGCGAACGTCTCGGTGCTCATAAAGAACGCCAAGGGCGAGATCGTCTACAACGGCACGACCGATGCCGACGGCAAGGTCAGGATACTGCTCATCCAGTACTCCTACACCTCCGAGGGCAAGGACGATGGATTTAACCCGTACACCATAACCGCTGACTTCGAGTCCGGTGAGAAGTCCATGGACGTGGTCCTGAACCAGTCCTACCAGGACGTAACCATCGAGGGCGAAGAGGAAAGCGACATGGGCGCCATCCTAGCGGTGGTCGGGGTACTGGTCATCATCCTGCTCATCGTGGCCGCGGTAGTGGTCATGAGGCGCCGGAAGTAACGGGACCCAAACCTCTTAGTTTCAAACCTTTTCCTCGTTTCTCATTTTTCCGCACTAAGATACTTTGTTAAAGAGGGAGTTCCATTCCCGAGCGAGCGAAATGACCTACTCCGAGAGGGCGCGACAGCTATTGGCCAGCAGCCTTGCCTCCGAAGGCGATACCGTCCGCCTCAAGGCGGGGGGCAAGGAGCATTTGGGCATACTCATGCCTCACCACGATTTCAGTCATCCCGACGTCATAGTGATCAAGCTGAAGAGCGGTTACAACATCGGGATCATGGTCGACGATTCCTCTGAGCTTAAGGTCGAGATCAAGGCCCAGGAGCGTTCCTCTAAACCCAAGGCTCAATCAAAGGTCAATGATCTTCCTATCATATCCTTCCTGGGGACCGGCGGCACCATTGCCAGCTACGTCGACTACCGAACTGGCGCGGTCCATCCGGCCCTGAGGGCCGAGGAACTGGTGGCCACCGTTCCCGAGCTCACCGAGGTATGCAGGATGCGATCCAAGGTGGTGTTCTCGATATTCAGCGAGAACATGGACATCGCCCACTGGCAAGAGCTGGCGGCGGCCGTGGCCGACGAGCTGAACTCCGGTGCGGAAGGCGTCATAATACCCCACGGGACGGACACCTTGGGGTTCACTTCCGCCGCGCTTTCCTTCATGCTCGGCGAGGTGCCGAGACCGGTCGTGCTGGTCGGGGCACAGAGGTCATCTGATCGCCCCTCTTCTGATTCTTATGGCAACTTGCTTTCCGCGGCACGCTTCTGTGTGAACGCCAATGCGGCTGGGATATTCGTGCTAATGCATGGTGAGACCTCGGACACCTGCGCGCACGTTCACCAAGGCACAAAGGTCCGCAAGATGCACGCCAGCCGTCGTGACGCGTTCCGAAGCCTGAACGCCACGCCTGTGGCCGTCCTGGACCTCAACGGCGGCTTGGAGATGACCTCCCAGTGCCATCCGAAGAACGATGCCAAGGCGCAGGCGGACACCCGCATGGAGCCGAACGTGGGGATGCTGCACTTCTATCCCGGTCTAAGCGCCGAGTCGGTGAGCAGGTTCGCTGCCGGTCTGAGAGGTCTGGTCATTGCCGGTACCGGGCTCGGCCATGTCTCCAAGGACCTGGTGAAGTGTTTGCAGAACCTGACCTCCCAGGGGATGACCGTGGTCATGACCACTCAATGCCTGGAAGGTAGGGTCAACCTGAACGTCTACGACACTGGCAGGGACCTTCTTTCCGCCGGAGTGATCTCGGGTGAGGACATGCTGCCTGAAACGGCCCTGGTGAAGCTGATGTGGGTCCTAGGACGAACCCATGATAAGGACA
Source organism: Methanomassiliicoccales archaeon (assembly GCA_041304605.1). Lineage (GTDB taxonomy): Archaea > Thermoplasmatota > Thermoplasmata > Methanomassiliicoccales > UBA472 > UBA472. The sequence goes on along the minus strand of JBFYNB010000034.1, from coordinate 14,142 downwards.
AGATCAGGGAACTGATGCTCACCAACCTCCGCGGCGAGTTCTCGGAAAGGAGGGAGCTGTGATGCATCAGCTTACCTGCGGGATAGAGATCCATCAGCAGCTGGACACCCACAAGCTGTTCTGCTCTTGCCGTTCCCGTCTGGTGGAGGAGGAGGGAAGGTGCTTCCGACGCCGGCTGCGCCCGACGCAGAGCGAGATGGGGGAGATCGACCGCGCCGTCCTGGCGCAATCAGAACGAAAAATGCATTTCACTTACCAGGCTCCTCGTGGAGTTTCTTGCCTGGTGGAGGCGGACGAGGAGCCGCCTCATGATGCGGACGAGGAGGCGATGCAGGCCTCGCTCATAGTCTCGGCCATGCTGAACTGCCGGGTGATGGACGAGGTGCACTTCATGCGCAAGATCGTCATCGACGGCTCGAACACCAGCGGCTTCCAGCGCACGGCGTTGGTGGCGGTGGACGGCCATCTGGACCTGAACGGCCGTCAGATCGGGATATTGTCCCTGTGTCTCGAGGAGGATGCCGCGCGCAAGGTGGAAACGAAGGACAGAGAGGTCACGTACCGCCTGGACCGCCTGGGGATACCGCTCATCGAGATAGCAACCGCCCCGGACATGCACGACCCGGACGAGGTGAAGGAGGTGGCGCAGAGGTTGGGTTCCATACTACGGTCCACACGCAAGGTGAAGCGCGGTCTCGGGACCATCAGGGAGGACCTCAACATATCCGTTCCGGACGGAGCGAGGGTGGAGATCAAGGGAGCCCAGGACCTCTCCCTATTGCCGACGTACGTCCGCAACGAGATGGAGAGGCAACGCTCTCTCATCGAGATCAGGCGCATTCTCAGGGAAAGGGGCGCCGTACCAGTTCCGGTGGCGGCCAAGGACATTTCCGTCCTGTTGAAGGACAGCCGCTCCAAGGTAATTCATTCCGCGCTGTCCAAGGGCGGGAAGGTGTTCTGTTCCGCGCTCCCGCTTTTTGCTGGAACCATGCGCAGCGCCGATGGAAAGCTGCGCCTGGGTGCGGAGATGGCCCAGCACGCCCGCTCCCGCGGAGTGGCCGGGATTTTCCATTCTGATGAACTTCCCGCCTACGGCATAACCGCCGAGGAGGTGCAGGCGATACGCAAGGAGCTCGCACTCGATGACGGCGACGCCTTCGCGCTATGCGCCGACGCCGCCGACCGGGCCGAACCAGCTCTACTGGCAGCCGTGGCCAGGGCGAACCAGGCTTTGATCGGCGTACCGGAGGAGACCCGTGATCCTTTGCCGGACGGCACCTCGGTCTATAGCCGTCCCCTGCCGGGGGCAGGGCGCATGTACCCCGAGACGGACGTAAAGCCGATACTGATCAGCAAGGAGCGTTTGGAACGCATTGGTGAGAACCTGCCGGAGCTTCCCGAAGAGCGCATGGTACGCATATCCAGGGAGTACGGCGTGAACGAGCAGCAGTCCCGGCAATTGGTCAAGGACGGCTTCGACGAGCTGTTCGAGGAAGTGGCCAAGGACCGGACCATGGCGGCGGTGGCCGCCCGCACCTTCCTGAGCACCTATCCGGAGCTGCAGAAGGACGGCGTGGACCTGGAATTACTCACGGATGAGAGGGTCAAGGAAGCGTTCGCCGGTTTATCGGTCGGGCGGTTCGCCAAGGAGGCGCTTCCCGCGGTGCTCAAGGAACTGGCCAACGGTTCCGACGTCGAAAAGGCCGTAAACGCCCTGGGGTTGGGCTCACTGGACCAGGGGGACGCAGCCGGTATCATAGACGCCATTATCAAGGAGAGGGCTGATTTCGTTCGTGAGAAGGGCGAAGGCGCCGTAGGACCGCTCATGGGGGTGGCCATGAAGGAGCTGCGCGGCAAGGTGGACGGCAAGCAGGCCGCCGACCTGCTGAAGGAAAGGGTGCAGGCGTTCCTCAGAGGGTGAGCTTCAGCACTCGCAGCTCTTCGAAGAACAGCGTTTTGCAGGCCACGGTTTCCTTATGCCAGTCGGAGAGGGCGTCTTCCAGGGCCAAGGGGTCCATGTCGTCAGAGATGAGCAGCAGCACTCTTCCGCCCGGTTCCAGGCGCTTTCTCGCCTCATCGAGGAAGCGTGCGGTGAGACGCACGCCGCCCTCTCCGCCGGCCCAGCACAGGTCCTCCTGCCCCTGGACCTCCCCGGACAGGTAAGGTGGGTTGAAGACTATCAGGTCGAAATTACCTGAAACGTCCGTGAACAGATCGCTCTGGACCGTGCGCACATCGAGCCGGTTCAGCACGGCGCTGTTCCCGGTGGCCCGGACCGCCCCCTGGTCCACGTCCGCCGCGGTGACGACGGCGCCAGCCTTGGCCATGTGCATGGATATGATACCGGAGCCGCAGCCCATCTCCAGCGCCCTCTCTCCCTTCACCACGTCAATGGCGGACAGCAAGAGATAGGTGTCCTCGGCCGGAGCGTAAACCTCCGGACCGATGTCCAGCTGGATAGTGCGATCGCGAAGCACGGTCGTTCAGCGCTACCAGGGGTAATAACCTTTCCCGAAGGGTTTAAACGGGGACGGTATATCGGACAAACGTGGACACGTACAGCCTGTTCGGTATCGGCATCATCATCGCAGCTCTGCTGCTGGCCTACCTCAGGCGATATCCTTTGGCCCAGGTGCTGGTGCTGATAAACCTGGGCCTGTTCCTGCTGAGCACCATCGCCGACTGGGGCTCGCCTTTCTACCTGTCGGATCTGCAACGGGAGCTTGCCTTCCAACCGCGCTTCGTAGGCGAGCCGTTCAGTTGGTACACCGTTCTCACTCACATGTTCGTGCACGCCGACCTCATGCACGTGCTGTTCAACATGGTCTTCCTGATGCTGATCGGAGTTCCGTTGGAGGAGCGCATCGGAAGGCGCAACTTCGCCATCTGCTTCTTCGTCCCGGGGCTGCTGGCCTTGATACTGGAGGCCACGGTCAGGTCGGGCGATCCCAACATCCTGATCCTGGGCGCTTCAGGAGCGGTGGCCGGGACCATGGGCGCGCTTCTGTTCCTGTATCCGAAGGACGAGATCCCCATGTTCCTCGGCTTCATATTCCTGCCCCGGGTTCCCGTCTGGATATCGGTGGGGGCGTGGTTCGCCATACAGGCCGTCTCGGCCTTCACGCTGCCATCCGGCATAGCTTCCGGCGGTATCGCGTACGCAGCGCACATCGGCGGCTTCGTGGCGGGAATGGGGGTGGCGTTCCTTCTGCCCGGGGAGAGGGAGAGCGATCCCGACGACGAGGTGGACCTGGAAGGCCTGGCCACCACCGACGAGCTTCGCAAGATCAAAGAACGCATCGAAACGGAAACAGAGCCAGACGTCCGGCGGGCATGGCTGGAGAGGTTCGTCGAACGCTCCGTGTGTCCCTCCTGCGGCAACCGTCCGAAGCTGGAGGGAAACCGTATTAAGTGCGCATGCGGATGGGAGAGGTCGGTAAGATGAGCATGAACAGGGTGGAGGTGCTCTGCCCGGGGATGATCGTCCGCGACGGACCGATCGTCCTGGAGGCTCGCTCCACCGCGACCTTGGTGAGCCGAGGGGAGCGGCGGCTGCTGGTGGACACCAGTGGGCCTCAGAATCACCAGATGTTGACGGATGCCCTGAGGTCCCGCGGACTGGGTCCATCGGACATCGAGGCGGTCGTTCTCACGCACGCCCACGGCGACCACGAAGGGAACCTCGGCATGTTCCCTCAGGCCAAGGTCTTAGCGCACCGCGCGGAAGGCGGCGAGATGGCGTTGGAGAACGATGTCGAGATATGGGAGGGCGTGCGGCTGGTGCACACCCCCGGGCACACCCCGGGAAGCATCAGCGTGATGGTCGAGGCCGGCGAGACGTTCGCGATAGCGGGCGACGCCATACCGACCGAGGACAACGCCAGGAAATGGGTGCCCCCGGGGCACCATTACGACCGGCGGAAGGCCATGGATTCCATGGAAATGCTGATCGAGGCGGCCGACGTGGTCGTGCCGGGCCACGGTCCGGCCTTCCGCACGGCGCCGTACAAAGGAAAAGGAAGGCGAGGCGAATGAACGTACCGAACGCGATACAAGTGGAATGCCCGGATTGCGGCGAGGAGACCCTGCACGAGGTGCTGAAAGGGAGGCTAGGCAAGGACGGGAACACTTTGGAAGGCACCCTTCGCTGCCAGGAGTGCGGCCGGGTGCACACCGCCGTGGTCAGGGAGACCAAGACCGTCATGGTCCCGGTCATAATCAGCGATCAAGGCGAGTCCAGAAAGGCGGAGATCGAGATCCCCGAGGACGAAGTGATACGCATAGAGGACGAGCTCCTGCTGGACGACCTCCCCATAATCGTCAGCTCCGTGGAGAAGGGCAACGGCCGAGTGAACAAGGCCCTGGCCAAGGACATCACGGCCATCTGGGCCAAGCGCTTCGACCAGGTCCACGTCAAGATATCAATAAACGACGTGCACAAGACCATACCGGCGGAGATAGTCGTGCTTCCCGAAGAGGAGTTCTTCATCGGGGACCTGATGACCGTAGGGAGGTACAACGTGGTCATCACCCAGATCAAGACCCCGGATGGAATGGCCCGCCGCGGTTCCGTGCTGGCCCGGGATATCGTGAGGCTATACGCCAGGAAGGCCCGTACCACCTACTCGTGATGAGCATGGACGAGCGTCGGCAGATGGTGGCCGGACTGCGCGGCCGCGGCCTGGTTTTCTCGCAAAGGGTCGAGGAGGCCCTGCTTAAGGTCCCCCGCCATCTTTTTCTTCCAGAAAGCGCCCGCTCGCACGCCTATCGCGATTCACCCCTGCCCATAGGCGACGGACAGACGATATCGGCCCCGCACATGGTGGCGGTCATGGCGGAGGCGTTGGATCTAAGGGAAGGACTGAAGGTCCTAGAGATCGGTGCCGGGTCCGGCTACAACGCCGCGGTCATGGCCGAGCTGGTCGGTCCCCAAGGGAAGATCATCACCATGGAACGGCACCCCTCCCTGGCGGAGAAGGCGGCCAAGGTTCTGCTGGAAGCAGGGTACACCAACGTCCAGGTGGTGGTTGGCGACGGTTCGCTAGGCTACCCGGAACAGGCCCCGTACGACCGGATAAGCGTCACCTGCGGGGCGCCCCGCGTGCCCGGTCCCCTGGCCGAGCAGCTCCGGGAGGGTGGAACAATGGTCATACCGGTGGGCGGCCTGGATTACCAGTCCTTGCTCAGGGTGAGGCGGCTCGGAGGTAAGATACTGTCCGAGGACCTGGGTTCCGTGGTATTCGTCCCGCTGATCGGTGAAAAGGGTCACCCGTCACAATAGCAAGGGGAGCACGGCGCTCAGGCTGGCGTCCCTTATGACATGATGCGCCCCTTTCACGACGTCCTCGTCGATGGGATTGAAAGCTATTCCCAGGGAGGAGGCCTGGAACATCGAGACGTCGATGGAGCTGTTTCCTATGGCCGCGGTTCTTTCCGGGGTTATGCCAAAGAGGTCCTGCGCCTCCTGCAACGCCTTCCGTTTGTTGCACAGCTCCACCCTGAGAACGCCTTCACCGGTCAGCTTCCCATGGGCGTCCGCCTCTAGTCCGTTGGACCACTGCGCGTCGAAGCCGTACTCCTTGGCCAGCTTTTCAGCGATAAGGTCCAGACCCCCGCTTATGATGACCGTTCTGGTCCCCCTTTCCTGAAGGGCCCGAACGGTGGCCCCTATTCCAGGATTTATCGGAAGCCTGGTCAGCTCCCTCTCCACGTCCCACAGGCCCAGTCCGGGGCGGTGCTTGAGCCAAAGCGCGATGTCCCGGCGCATGAACTCCATATCGTCGATCTCCCCGTCCATGAAGGATATGACCGACTCCTCGTTGCTCACCCCGAACCGGTCGTGCACCCAGGTCCAGGAAGAAAGATAATCGACCAGCACGCCGTCCATGTCGAAGGCCACCAGGTCGAACTTGCGTCCGTTCCCGTTCATCGGTCAAAGCCAGGAGGCAATGATTATAAGAAAGTTGCTGCAATGACCAGAACATGATCGTGCTTGTCGGCGTGGCCCACGTAATCGACGTGTCAAAGCCGATAGGCTCCCTGGTCGAGCATTACGCCCCGGGCGCGGTCGGCATAGAGCTGGACCCCGGACGGTATCGTGCGCTTCAGGAAGGGTCGCCGCGCGGCAAGGTGCCTATTCCCTATCGCTTGCTGGCGGTCATGCAACGACGACTTGCGGACCAGTTCGGCGGGGAGGTCGGGGCGGAAATGCTGGCCGCGGTGGATGCCGCCAAGGCCCGGGGGTCACAGGTCCTGTTCATCGACATGGACGCCGGCCGCCTCTTCAATTCCCTGATCGACCAGATGCCGCTGAAGGAGAGGGTGGGCATGCTGCTCTCGTCCTTCGGCGGGCTGTTCATGACCCGCAAGCGGGTGGAGAAGGAACTGCAGGATTTCCAGGAGAACGAGGAGCAGTACATGGAAACTCTGGGCAAGACCTTTCCTACCGTGAAGCGCGTTCTTATCGACGAACGGAACGAGCATATGGCCCGGAACATCCTGAGGGCCGAGGGGCTTTACGGAAGCGTGCTGGCGGTGATCGGCGACGGGCACGTGGAAGGCATACGCCGGATACTGTCCAGGGAGGACCTGGTGGCCTACCGTCTCAAGGACCTTAAGGACCTCCGCCTGGAGGGACCGGTCAACAACGCCGAGGCTTCCTTCTCGTTCACCATCGGGAATTGAGGGAAATCCTTTTTCCCCGGATGGCATATCCCGTCCGATGAAGGTAGTTCTTCTCTCGTACACCAACGACGCCGAGCGGCTGTGCGCCGCGGCCGCCCGCTCCTGCTATTCGCCGGACCCGGCGAGCGAGATACTGGAGGACGTGGAGGAAGGCAAGGCCGGCGCCTTCATCGACAAGGTGGTGGGCATGGGTCACCATTCCGTGATAGAGCACGCCTCTTACACCTTCTCGCTGGAAGGCGTATCGCGTTCCCTAACTCACCAGCTGGTCCGGCACCGCATAGCCAGTTTCTCTCAGCAGAGCCAGAGGTACGTTTCCTTGCTGGAGCCGGATTACGTCATTCCGGAAACGATCCGGTCCGATCCGGAAGCTAAGAAGGTGTTCGAGGAGGCCATGGAGAAGGCCTGGGAAGCGTACCAGAAGCTGTCGACCGTCGTCCCGGTGGAGGACGCCCGTTACGTTCTACCGAACGCCTGCACCACGAATATCGTGGTGACCATGAACGCCCGGGAGCTGTGGCACTTCTTCACGCTGCGCACGTGCCGCAGGGCGCAGCAGGAGATCCGCACCGCCGCCGAGCTGATGCTGAAGGAAGCACGGAGAGCATCCCCGGCCATATTCAGGGACGCTGGCCCAGCCTGCCTCAGGGGAAAGTGCCCGGAGGGAAAGCTTAGCTGTGGCAAACCGCGCACGGAGCTAAGATTTATATAACTCCAATACTTTGGCCGCATTTACCTGGGAAGATTGCTATGGGCAACATCAGACCAACTTACATTAAGAGGGTGGCCGTGGAACTGGTCGAGAAGTACCCCCGCGCTTTCAGCGCCGACTTCGAGAACAACAAGATCCTGGTCCAGAGGCTTACCAACGTAAGCTCCATCATGATGAGGAACCGCATCGCCGGTTACGTCAGCCGCTACTGGCAGAACAAGGACTTCTGAAACCTTTTTGATCGCGTCTCTCGGCGCGACCGTCATAACATCTTCTTGTTTTTCCATCTTGTAATCTATTCATTAAGGCGATTTTTACCGGAACCGAACGCCTGGCAATACCTATTCTCATCCTTCCGCACGGCACGGAGAGTAACAACGCTTTAGTAATTGGAGCATATTGTCCACAAAATAGGCCCGGGTGGGGTAGCTTGGATATCCTAAGAGGCTGCGAACCTCTAGACCCGGATTCGAATTCCGGCCCGGGCGCTCTTTTCACTACAAGTTCATACCGACGGTCTCCTTGATCTCCAGGTCCCCCGGCGGTATTATGCGAGCTATCTCCTCCTCCGGCACACCGAAAGCTTTGGCCAGCATCGCGGAGGTCTTCCCCCGCGGCATCTTCCCGGGGATGATGACCACCATCTTCTCGGAGGAGACGCTCTCCCGGGGGGCGCAGGTTATCTTCCGGGCACCTTCCACCAGCACCTCGGCGATGGCCATCTGCAGCGGGAGATGATGTTCGTAATTGCGCTTCCCGCGGATGATGAAGGCCCCGCGCGGGGCGAACTCCCCGGCCTCCGGCCGTTTGGAGACCTGGTCCGGCAGCACCCAGTACGCCGATCCCTCGGCGGCCCCGGCGTTCCAGGCCTTGGAGTGGCAGAGGGCGAACTGGCAGACCTCCCGCATCTCCTCGACAGTGGCATCCGCCCCCTCCTTCAGAACGATGGACGGCGCCCCGTGGAAGTCGGCGTGGGCGTAACGTTCCCGGTCGCCCAGGTGCTTCTTAACCACCTGGTCGTTGGACTTGGCGTCCCTTCCTCCCAGTACCAGGCGGCCGTTGGAGGTGATGAACCATTTGTACGTTTCGAACCAGAAGCGCTTGGTGGGCTGCATGCGGTCCTTGGCCTCCTGAGCGGCCTTGGCTCCTTTCGCCTCCCGTTTGGCCATCGCCTTCCGCGTCTCCTCCAACGCTCCCTTGGCCCCGGCGGCCTTCTCCCTCAGTTCCTTGGACTGCGAGTACAGCCGGTTGGCGTTCTCATCGATGCCGACCGTGTAATCGAGGGTCACATGCTCATCGCCCAGCTTTATGACGAAGCTCTTCTTCTGCGGTTCCACCGAGGTGACCAGCGGCACCTTCGTCCCCTGCTCCTTGAGCCTCTCCCAGCTGGTGTTCTTAGATAGCCCGTTCATCCTTTCCAAGGTCAACGAAACGTCAGCGTAGCTGGTGTATAGTAGATCGCCCTGCGCCTGCAGCACGGCCGCCTCCCGTTCCGTCGCCTCGATACCTTTCAACTGCTGGTCCAGCTGTCTCTGCAGCCTCTCCAGCTCCGGGTCGACCTTTACCTCGTCCTCTTTCTTCTTGGCAAGGAACGCCGAGATCGCCGCGGACAGCGTGGGCATGTCCTCCCGGGCGTGACCTTCGTTCACCAGGAGGGGATAGGGCGTGGCGTCGATCGCCGCTTCCCCCTCGGACACCAGGCAGGCGAACTCCCTTTCCCGTAAGGCCTGGAAGAGGCCGAGGGTGGCCTCGCGCAGGGAGGTTATCTCCTCCCCGGTCATGCCGGAGGCCTTCCGGCCCTTGTCCAGGCCGGTCCGGAGGCACACCTCCTCTCCGTACTGCCCCCCGAGGTTCACCGAGGTGGCTAACGTACGGACCAGATCGGACTTGGAGGTGAGGACGGCCGTAGCGAACTCCTCGGCGGAAGCGGTCCTCGGGTCGAACCTCGAGGGCGGGTAGGCGTACTCGGCCCCGATGAGAACGTCCCGGTGCCTCCACCGTTTCTGCTCCAGAGCATTGGTTATCTTCCCGTCGTTCACCATTATCAGGTTGCCGTCGCCGATGAGCTCGAAGACGAGCTTGTACGTGCCGTCACGGTCGGCCAGGTCCATGGTGACGATGCGGTCGAACTCCCGCTGGGAGACGGAGATGATCCGGGTGTTGTAGAGCACCTTGCGCAGGTGCACAGCGAAGCCGGAAGGCGTATCTGGCGTCTCCGGGCGGTCGGCCACCAGATGCAGCCAGCGGCCGTCCTTGAGCATGAGCTCCTTCTTGCCTTCCCCCTGCACGTTGATGCGCAGCAGCACGTTGCGGCCGTCCCAGTGGAATATCTTGTCCAGGAAGCCACCGACCAGCCCCTGCATCTCCGACGTTATGGCCGCCACGTCGAAGGCCGTCATCTCCTTCTTCATCGGCACCTCTAGCGCCCCCGCAATCAAAAGGATTTTGCATACGACCAGTAGCAAAAGGTTTATGAACGACCACCGGTTTGTCGGTGGAGCAGGCCACTGTGGCTTAGAGGTATAGCGACGCCTTGGTAAGGCGTAGGTCGAGGGTTCAATTCCCTCCAGTGGCTCCATATCATTCTCAACAAAAATTGATAACCCAGCATTTCCATGGGCAGGGCCATGGTGGAGCGGGGGAACCGGGTTCTTAGTGTCATCGTCGTGGTCTTGTTCAGTGTCCTTTTAACTGTCCCGACCTTCGCTCCCGGCTCCGAGGGGTTGACCTACAAGTTCGACCCGATCCTGGTGGAGGGCAACGGGGACTTTTCAGATGCAGGCTTCACCGGTAATGGCACCTCTGAGGACCCTTACGTGCTCAGGGATATCAGTCTAAACGCTTCACTCGAGCTGCACGGGATACGCATCTCCAACACCACCGCGCACTTCCGCATCGAGGAGTGCACGGTGTACGACGCCTATTCGCCGAACCGCGACCCCTTGAACATATCGGCAAGCGGTTCTGGAATACTTCTCATCAACGTGACCAACGCCGTTATCGAGGATTACCTGGGCGATTTCAACATCCGGGGCATCACCGTGGTGGGTTCCAGCGATGTGGTCATCAACGATTCCCGTTTCAACAACAACATAGAGGCCGGGGTGCACCTGGTGGATTGCGTGGACGGCGGCGTAACGGTCAGTAACTGCACCTTTACGGTCGGGACCGGTGACGACGGGATCCTCCTGGAGCGCTGCTTGTCGGTAAACGTCATCGGCAACGACATCTCGGGCGGCGACAACGGGATAGTGGTCCGGGCTGGAGGGCTAGGCCAGGGAAGTCATCTCCTGATGGAGAACACGATTACCGATCAATCACAGAATGGCATATTGCTGGGTGGATCATCTTTGACGTCTGGAGACATCGTCCAGAACAACATCATTCGGGATGTAGGCGCATCAGGTGTGAAAATATCCTACGGGGCATTGGAGATGGTGAGGGGCAACGAGATCTCCGGCTGCACCTTTGGGATAGAGGTGATTTGGAAGGACAACGAGGTCTCTAACAATGTTCTATCGAACAACACGCGTGGTGTGGATTTGGGAAAGGATGCCGATTCCAACACCATCTCCGGAAACCAGATAAGCGATGGGAATAGGGGCGTGTCGATTACCGGCAGCCAAATGAATCAGGTATTGAACAACACCATTCTGCGAATGGATGAGTACGCTGCGGCAGGGATCTATCTAGAAACCGAGGCAGGGAACGCCCTGATAGAAGGGAATGACATATCCCTATGCTATCAGGGTCTCCGAGCGACTTCCAGCTCCGGTCAGATAACCGGTCTGATGATCGCTAACAACACCATAGACAGCTCCATACTGAATGGTACCTATCTATCCAGTACCACCAGTTCCCGCCTAATCAACAACAGCTTCCTTTCTAGCGGGAGCAACGGGGTATTCATCGGCGCGGGTTGCCACGATCTCGTGATGGAAGGTAACCAGATGTCCAATAACGATGGGGCCGGTCTCCATTTTCGCAATGCGGACGACAACGAGATTATCGGTAACTTGTTCCTCAGCAACGCCCTTGAAGGCGTGTATCTCGAAGAAGGGTCCGGGAACGTTATTCATGGCAACGCCCTGCTCTTCAACAAGGACTCCGGAAGGCAGTACTCCTCGCTTCGTCCGCAGGCCTATTGCGGCGATGAGGGGAACAACTGGTCCCTCGGCACCGGGAATCTATGGGCTGACTGGCTTTCCCCAGATGATAACGACGACGGGATCGTGGACCTGCCGTACAATCTGTCCGGAGGATGCCAGGACATGTTCCCGATGACCAGCATTTCCGGGTTGGAGATACCCGCGGACATCACGCCGCCAGAGGTGATCGCTCATGCGCCTCAAGGCCGGGACGCCGAGCAAGGAGGCGCCATCAGCATCACCTTCTCTGAGGACATGAACATCAGCTCGATGGTAGCGTTGGTGAACGCCGTTCAGGTGAACGGTACCTGGAGCGACCGGACGTTCCTTCTTGACCTGGCATTGGAGTTCGAGACGGACTACCAGGTGGCGGTAATGGGAGAGGACCTGTCCGGTAACGTCCTCGAACAGTTCGGGTGGGCGTTCCGCACCGAGGACCTGAACGCCCAAGTGATCGGCAGAGTGATCGACGATAACGGAGAACCTATCTCCGGGGTGCTGGTCACCGTGGGGGAGCAGGAGGCGCTGACCAATGTCAATGGCAGGTTCAGCCTGCTCCTGTCTCCTGGGGATCATATACTGAACATGAGCAAGGACGGCTACCTGGGCAAGATGGTGATGGTGCACGTGGAACCCGGCGGGGACCTGGTCCTGGAGGACTCTGTCCTGCAGGATGCCCCTGAAGAGGGCGGGTTCGACGGCGGGATCATGCTCTACGCAGGCCTCGCGGTCCTGGCGGTTATCGGGGCAGTGATCGTACTGACGTTGATGCGCCGCAAGCAGACCACATCTTCGGCCAGAAGTAGGTGGACTTCTTGGGCATGCGGCGGTCCATGCGTGCCAATTCCCATATCTTGTCCACCGAGGGTGACCTCAGCATGACCAGGAGACCATATCCCTCGGCCACCTTGGCCAAGGCCTTGGCGGTGTCATGCTCGTATACTACCTGCGGCTCTTCCTTCCAGGCCTCTCCCTTCAGCACCCATTCCTGGCCTACGTAGGAGTCCAGCTCCCACATCGGATCGGCCGGCAGGTCCCGGGGGGAGGCGACGTACGCTCGGCCTTCGACAATCAGACCGATGTCCGAGACCGGCCGGCCTTCCAGGGCGGAGGCCAGCTCGGAAGGCGAAGGAATCTCACTCAGTTCGAACCTGCTCTTCATGATCTCCAGGAACCTGTCGGCCGGAACCGGCAGCTCCTTCACCAGGCGGTGCGTCGGGAACACTAAAAGTCCCGGGTCGTTGGATGGCACCAAGGTGGCCAGCACGAACTGCTTTGCCGGTGAGTCAGGGTTCTCCTGGGCATAGCGCGAGGACGTTTCGAAGCGGTGATGGCCGTCGGCTATGAGCACGGTCTTTTCCCTGAGCTCCTCGGATATGGCCTTGACCGTTTCCGGATCGCAGACCCGGAACAGGCAATGCCTAACGCCCTGAGGGTCGGTGAACTCCAGGACCTTGGTCTCCAGGTCCTCGATCTTATCCCTTGACCTGGCGGACAGCTCATCGAAGATCCCGAAGATCGATTCGCAATGCGTCTCCGTTCCCCTCAGCAGGTTCAAGCGGTCCTCCTTGACCTTGGGAAAGGTCTCCTCGTGAGGGACGACGCCTTCCGCGTAACCCTTGGCCGCCAGTAACCCGATTATCCCGGTCCTCTGCCAGCAGTGCTCGCCCTCGCAGAACGTCTGCTTGTAGGTGTAGAAGGCGTCACGGCGGTCCTGCGCCAGAGCCCCATGCTCTATCCAGGAGCGCAGCGCCGCCCCGGGCGCGGAATAATCCCCGTCCTTACCGCCCATGGTGATGTTGGTAACGTTGAAGCGGTTCCCCTTCAGCTTCACCAGTTCCTCGGCGGATATGACATCGTAGGGCGGGGACACGCGATCGATGATCGCCTCGCCGTTCTCCAGGCGAGGGATGTAGGGACGGAAGGGACGGAAATCGACCATGAAAGGTCAACGCACTATCCGATAATATCTTTTACAATCACTTCAGCCGGACCAGCTCGTAATCCTTCTTTCCCAGGCCGATGCGCTGTGCGTGGTCCATACCGGTCATCCAGTCCGTGTTGGGATAGATCGCCTTGAACTTGTCACCCTTCATCCCCTTCACATCCAGCACGCTACCCTTGGCCACGGACGCTTCGTTGACCAGCGAAACGCAGGCCATGTCCAGGGCCACCGGGTCCTTGGAGGCCGCGATGCCGATGTCCGGGACGATGGGAACGTCATTGAAGGGCCAGCAGTCGCAGTTCGGCGACACGTCCACGATGAGGGATATGTGGAACGACGGTTTGCCATCGACCACGGCGTACGCGTACTCGGCTATCTTCTTGTTCACTATCTCCGAGGAGCCCTCCCATTCCACCTCCGGCGCTCCGTAACGGCATATCGCCACGCATTGTCCGCAGCCCACGCACAGAGCCTGGTCGATGACCGCCTTTTTCTTGGGGTTCAGCGCAATGGCCTCCTCCGGGCAGTTCTTGACACATAATCCGCAGCCCACACATTTCTTGGCGTCCACGGTGGGGTGGGAGGAGGCATGCATCTCCATCTTCCCACAGCGGCTGCCGCTCCCCATGCCCAGGTTCTTCAGTGCCCCGCCG
>JBFYNB010000033.1:0-17378 GCA_041304605.1 Methanomassiliicoccales archaeon | reverse complement strand
GAAAAATTTACTTTCTGTTTTGGGTAGCCAAAATATCCCGTTCTAGGGATTCCTTGATTTCTCGAGTAGTTTTCCTGGTAGACAAATAATCGAGGTAATGCCGCACAGCAGAGACAACCAACTCAGAACGCGATTTAAACTCACCATTGTCAACCCACATCTCCATCTTAAAATTCAAAGCCTGAGGAATCCGGACATGAACGATTGTCGTCCCCTTTTGGTTATAGTAGGTTGCATAAGATCCAGTTTTTTCGTCGTCTTCCATATTTATCACATCACAAACGTGATACAGATGCACATTGATATATTATGTTTATTGCTTATCAAATATCAAAAAGGAAATCAGGAGGGACCAGTGGGCTTATTAAGTATATGCGGGGATTGTTCTATCTCCGGCCCTCCTTAGGAGGATATTATTTTTTAATATATTTATGTAATGTTATTGTGTTACAAATAGAGTACATATGTATTAATATTTTTTAATTGCATCGTAGTTGTTAGGTCATTGGGAAAAATCTGATGATTGGAGAAATTAATATTGCAACTACGGACCAGTACTCTGATCTGCAATCTTTCCCAGACATCCGAGAACACCTGACTATCATTAACGTTAGAGGCGGTGAGTTGATAGCCTAAGACGAGGAAACTATCGACCTCAATGGAGGCGCGCGTCTTCACCTAGTCCCCATTCAGTCGCATCCGTGGCGAGAGGTCGACAACGGTCTAATAGCCACGCAGGATTGGGTGAAGACGCATGCTGTGATCGATACGGACACCTTAATCGTGCTCAGCTACAAATACAACGATTCGAAAGTGCATGAGTGTCAGATGTTCTCCAGGGTCTGGGACGGGCTCCCCCGTAACGTCAAACCTAAGAGAATCCTGGTCGATTCGGCGTATCACGGCGAGACTTGTCTGCTGGCGGCATGCCAGCATGGCGCCGTGCCGCTGCACGGCATCAATAAGAACGCCAGGCACTTTATGAAGCCGGAGGCTCTTAATCAGAAGACGGCATCGTTCTGGCGGCACTGGCCGAAAAGGGCCGCTACCCTGTACGGCAAGCGGAATCATGCTGAAGCGGCCTTCAGTATGATCCGTGGCCGGTTCGGCCACCGGATAAGGTGTCGCTAGGAAACGGAGAGGAAAAACGATGTGCGATCGAAGATCGCTGCGCAAAACAATTGGATGCTAGCTTGGATAAACTTCAATTCAGTGGACGAGTTTAGCGTCAAGGCCAATGTTGGTAACAATATAAATTAATTAGAATTCAATTGTTTGGTGTTGGCAAAGTGTCAGGCCGAATTTTGCAACAAGGCCTTTAATTAACAAATGATTTAACCGAAGTAAACCCCACAAATAAATTTATAAGCAAATGTTATTATTTATTTATCGACAGAGGATCAATGGTTTATTCTTCTAGAAATCTTGTTATGTCATGCCTGTCGGGTCAGGATATTGAGAGGACACCATTTTTACTACCGTTTATAGGTTATTATTCTTGTGTAAAAAAGGGCATTACTCATATGCAAGCACGTAATAATCCAATTCTTGCAGTAAAAGCGCAAATGCAATGTATCGATGATATCCAGTGCGATGGAGTTGAGTTAATCTATGATAGCTTTTCAATTCCAGAAGCTTTAGGGTGTAAAGTCAAATACGTTGATTATGAGGTTACACCAACATTGGAACCGGTTTTCAAGAATATTGAAAAATTGGATTCGGCTGTTTTAATTAATCCAGAGGATGACTATCGGTTTATTACTTCATTGCGATCAGCAGAATATCTACTCGACCTCGACCGGTCGGAGCATTATTCCTATTCTTCATTAGCAGCCCCTTTTACCACCGCTGCAGAAGTGAGAGGGATCGAATGCTTCATTATGGATCTAATAACGAATCCAAACGATGTACAGAGACTAAATGATTTTATGTTTCTAGTCTTTGATACATATCTTGATGAGATAATTAAGTTGGACGGAGATGCCGTGTTAATCCCGGATCCGATTTCCTCCGGACAATTCATTTCCAATGAACAATTTTGTAAGTTTGTCCTACCCGGTGTTATCCGAATATCTAACCGGTGCGCAAGCGAAGGTAAACAACTAATATGGCACATATGTGGTGACGCTTATCACCAGGTTAAGATGCTAGGTCAAACTAAAATTAATGTTGTCTCAATAGACAGTCCTGTTAAAATGACTGCTATTAGTGATGCTCTTCCAGGAAAAACCATATTGGGAAATATATCAACTGAGAATGTTATGGCTCTTAAATCCCAAGCCATATACCGCGAGGCTTGTTCAAAAATTGTGGCCATGAGGGGAAGAAAATTTATTATTGGGGCAGGATGCGGAGTTCACGATGCGCCAATTGAGAATGTAAGAATGTTCAGGGAGGCAGTTGAAGATTGTTCCAAATTATCACGGTGAAATTATTGTAATAATTGCACCGTCCGCTAATTTTCGGTTTTAAGGTAGTGAGAATAGGTCTTTATTGCCGAGATATGAATGATTTTTGAGACCTATTCTCACTTTTTAAGGTTCTAATATCGACCGTACTTTTCGACAGCCTCAACCATAGCTTGAATATTCGTCAACGGGGCATCTTTGGCCATCTCACAAGCTGCGGCCAGGATAAAGTGACCATCCTTGCCAGCCTTCTCGATGCATGCCTTTGAGGTATCTAACACCTTCTGGGGTGTGCCTTGCCACAATACGCCTACTGGATCAACATTCCCTGCAAGGTTGAACTTATTGCCGAAAAATTGTCTAGCGTAACCAATGTCGATATGGAAGTCCATACTAAATATTTCGGGATTGGTTTCCTTGACGCCCTCAACTATTGGTGTGCTATCCCCACAGATGTGAAGCATCGCTGGAATCTTGTTGGACCTGAAAAGGTCAATCGCGGGCTTAAGCGAGGGAGCAACGAATTCTGTGTATGTGTCATTCGAGAGAACAGTTCCAGATGCGAACGGGTCACCCAACATTACCCAGTCAAGCCCGTTGTCAATCATTTTTTTGTAGATCTCCATGAAGAGTTCGTTGCTCTTCTTGATAGCCTTGGATGCTAGGGCAGGTTCTAGCAAGGTATCCATAAGGAGCGTTTCCGTTCCCCTTATCGATGAGGCGGCAGTGAACGGCGCCCAGGTTACGCCCATGAATAGAAAATCGCCCTTGGTCTTGTATCCCATTGCCATCTTATCGAGGAATGTTGACCTAAGAATCTCTGATTCCTTGGGGTTATTGGGGTCGTAAAGTTCTTTTGAATCAACTTCTTCAGGAGTATCCCAGTAGGATTTTGTGACGGCCATCCAGTTATCTTCTGGTTGGCTGACATATTCGGGACCAAGTTGTAAGAACGGTCCGTTAGTTTCCACTATCGGGCCAAAGTAAATGTCTGTACCACTTTTCTTCATATATTCCGTCGCCAGTTTTGCACACAGATCAGGATTGAACCGAGTGTCCTTTAATTTGTGTCCACCGAGTGTTGCGACGCAAGCTAGTTCGAATCCTGTCACTGGGGCCCTGTCCGGTCCTTCTTCGCTCAAAGACGCCCAGCAACGTTCATACGATGTCATTTTTTTCATCTTTTTCCCCCATTTCACCATGAATTCATGGATACTTACGAGCCAATAATATCTCAATGATATTTATACGTATTCAAATTGTATTACAATAGTGATACGATAATGCAAAGAATCTATACATTTAGTGTTTTTGTTATTGGTTTGTGCGGAATGGGACAGATAAGAGGTTCTACTGGTTTTTCCAGGGTCTATGGGCGCAATGAACTGAACCAGAACTGATGATGGGAGAACCCCGACTAGGTAGGGCAGTGGAATAAGAATGTAAATCGCTGAAAAAGGACTTCTCACGCAGGATAACAAAATGACAAAGAAGGCCCGTTTTTCTAAATCGATCGCGAGCCAGTGAGTGGAATGGGCTCATCCGGATTTGAACCGGAGACCTCCTCCGTGTCAGGGAGACGTCATAACCGCTAGACCATGAGCCCTTGGAATTGGCCGTAAGTTGTTCTAATTGATATGCCTTTCGTCGCCCGCCACCCCCCGATCCATAGTCTGGTGTCCTTGTTCCACGGGCAAATTTTTATTACTAGCTCCCTCTTGCATCCGATGAGCTAAATGACGGAGATCATCCTCTTCACCAAACCCGACTGCCAAAAGTGCGATTACGTCAAGTCCCACATGCCGGAAGGCGTCGAGCCGCGCATCGTGAACACTTCCGATGCTGACGGTCTGGCGGAAGCCGCTTACTACGAGCTCCTCAACAAGAACCTTCCCATTCTGGTCGTTGATGACGAGGTGTTCGAGGGCGCCATCATCATCATCAACAAGCTCAAGGAGCTGGCCTAAGCCAGATATCCATGTACTGCCTGGGCATCGAGGGGACCGCTCACACCGTGGGCGTGGGCATCGTGGACGACAAGGGAAACGTCCTGGCCAACGAGCTGGAGATGTACCGTCCGGCCGAGGGCGGCATCCATCCCCGCGAGGCGGCCAATCACCACGCCGAGCGTCTCGTCCCCCTGGTCCGCCAGGCCATAGATAGGTCCGGGCTCAAGTTCAGGGACATCGGACTGGTAAGCTTCTCCAAAGGTCCTGGATTAGGTCCCTGCCTGCGCACAGTCGCCACCGGCGCCCGCGCCTTATCGCTATCACTTAACGTTCCCATAGTCGGCGTGAACCACTGCATCTCCCACCTGGAGATCGGCAGGATCAAGACCGATGCCGTGGACCCCGTTCTCCTTTACGCCTCCGGGGGCAACACCCAGGTCATAGCCTTCGCCAACGGCCGCTACCGCATATTCGGAGAAACCCTCGATATCGGCATAGGCAACATGCTGGACAAGCTCGGGAGGGAGATCGGTCTAGGCTACTACGCCGGCCCGAAGATCGAGAAGGCCGCCGCCCAGGGCAGCAAGCTGCTGGACCTGCCGTACTCCGTCAAAGGCATGGACATGGCCTTCTCCGGAATTCTCACCGCCGCCGTCGCTCACCGCAATAAAGGCGAAAGCATCGAGGACATCTGCTTCAGCGTGCAGGAGACCTGCTTCGCCATGCTGACCGAGGTGACGGAACGCGCCATGGCCCACGTGGAGAAGGAGGAGGTGCTTCTGGGCGGAGGCGTGGTCCAGAACAAGAGGCTGCAGCGCATGGTGCAGGAGATGGCCGAAGCGCGCGGCGCCCGCATGTACGTTCCCGACCGGACGCTGTGCATGGACAATGGTGCCATGATCGCCTGGACCGGTCTGGTGATGCACGAGGCCGGGATCGATCATCCCATGGAGACCACCACGATCGACCAGAGATTCCGCACCGACCAGGTAGAGGTCACTTGGCGCTGACCCGGTTCATCTGTTTTGCCACGATGGCGTCAAGCGCC
This sequence comes from Methanomassiliicoccales archaeon, assembly GCA_041304605.1. Lineage (GTDB taxonomy): Archaea > Thermoplasmatota > Thermoplasmata > Methanomassiliicoccales > UBA472 > UBA472. The sequence goes on along the minus strand of JBFYNB010000033.1, from coordinate 11,973 downwards.
TGAAGGAAATCGATGTCCTTTCCCAGAGGTATGGTTGCCCCGCTAGCGATGTTATGACCGCCGCCCACGCCGCCCACGGAAGCGGCGGCGTCCCTCATGGCCACGGATAGATCGAGGCCGTCCATGTCCACCAATTTCCGCGTGCCGCGCGAGGATACCTTGAACTCCTTGTCCATTCGTGTGAGGCAGATGGTGGCCTTGTCCTGGTCGCCCACCCACTGCATGACCAGTCCGCACAGCTCGCTCGACACTTCCTTGTGCGGCGATTCAAAGTGCTGGATGGCGATCTCCTTGGACAATCCGCGTTCCGCCGTGCGCTTGGCGGCGTTCATCAGCATCTCGTCGTATTCCTTGACCAATGATTCGGCGCGCTCTCTGGCATCCTTCTGGCCGAGAAGCATGGCCAGTCCAAGCGCCGTTTCGTCGACCCGCCCGCAGGCGTTTATCAAACGAGTTAAAAGATAAGCCCGGGAGTTGTCCTGGGGGAAGAAGTAATCTGGCGCTAGTTCGTCCTCGAGGCTGCCGAGCGAACAGCCCTGTTCCAGCAGGCGCAGGGAGATCAAAGAGGACAGGCGTCTCCTTCCTCCCTCGTCAAGGCCGTCCCAGGTGCTCTCCGCTCTGACGTTGGCCTCCTGCAGAAGCCGGGCTGTGCCCTGCACATCTCCGCTCACTCCTCTTATGAAGGGGTGCGTGGATCGCATGAGCCCTTCGCCGACAGGTCCCGGAGGAAGCAGCGACCCCTTCTTCTCCTGCACCAGGTTCCGCTTGCTTCCCTCGTTGTACAGGTGAGCGTTCACCCCGCTCAGTCCCTGCTGGTGCTGACGGTCGCCTACCATTCCGGCGAAGGCCAGCGGCAGCAGGTCCCAGTTGGCCTCGTCGACAGTGACCGCCAAGAGCATCGATAGCGTGCTGGCGCACGCGTATCGCGCACCGTCCACCTTGAACACGGAGGGATTAAGATGCATGACCTTCTCGGAATCCTTCTCCGGTCGGTGGTGGTCGAGAACGATGACCTTGGTCCCCAGTGCTTCCAGGGCCGTAAGATTGCTGGAGCCCATGTCGGCCACGATGAGCAGGTCAACGCCCGGGACCAGGCTGGTCTGTATGGCCATAAGGTCGAAGCTCTTCAGGTTGGTGGTCTGGACGCCTTTACCGGCGCGTACCAGCATGGACGTGAGAACGCTGGCGGCACCTATGCCGTCGGCGTCGTTATGTGAAAAAACCCGAGCCTCGGTGCATTCGCGCACCGCGGCCGCGGCTAAGGAAAATCGAACTAAGAGGTTTTCCGGAAGGACGCTGGCGTCCATGTCCTACTCACTCGATGAGCAGCTCAGCGTTCTTCAGAGAGTAGTTCCAGTCGGCGGGCAGGATGTCCTTCCGCTTGTAGTACTTCACCAAGCGCCTGATCTTGGACTCCACGAGCTGAAGTCCGCGGCGGTTGGAAAAGTCCCCGCGGTTGCCGTTCTGAACGTGCAGGTTCAGGTTGATGGCCTTCCTCATCAGGGCCATCAGGTCCTCGGGAAGCTTGGGGGTAAGATCGTTCTCCTTCAGGATCTCCAGAACGGTCTTGCCGGTGGCCAGCCTTACGCCGGGCACAGCGTGCTGGTCCCTCAGGACCATGCCGATCTTGGAGGTGGTCATGCCTTCCTTGCCTAGCTTGACCACCATCTCGATTATCTCGTCGTTTGACAGCGGGACCCACTCGGGGTTCTCGGTCAGCAGGGGCCTCCTAGAACGGGAGGAACCCCTTCTCCTGGCGTGCATTCTTGCCATGTGAACATCATCCTATGTTGATATTGTAAATGATTTACTTCGTTGGTGGCGGCGAAGTGACCGTCTATTTCACTCTTACTATTTAAGAGTTAGACCCTTTCCCAGCTTGTTCCGCACGGCTTCCCTGGCCCAGGCGATCTGTTCCCGGTACTCGCATTCCGGAAAGGCCAGGTTCTGCGGCAGCTCGTTCATCAGTTCCCAGCCCATCTCGCCTTCCTCCACTTCCTTGCCGAGCACTCCGGCGAAGACCACCACCGGTCCCATGGGCCGGCAGTCGAGCACTTCGAGCTCGAAGCCGCACTCCTCCCGGTACTCCCTCCTTATCCCGTCCAGAGGGGTCTCGAACTCCTCCAGCTTGCCGCCGGGCATCTCCCACCCTCCCCGCTTGGGATTGTAGACCATGAGAAAGCGGTCCCCCTGGAAACCTATGGCATAGACGTTGGGCAGTTTGATCACCGCTTCATTTGTAACGTTTCACGAGAGACGCTATCCCTATTTATCCGATTCCCGTATCCCGGAACATGGTCGGCGAAGGGAGTGCCGGAATGTCCAGGGACCTGGTCATCAGGGCGGTGGAGCCTGGTTGCCAGGAGTCCATCGACCTGCAGTGGGAGATGCGCCGGGAACTCGACGTCATGTATGGTGAGACGACCATCGATCCCCCGCCTCTGGAACAGTTCCGCCTGCCTAGGGCCGCGTTCCTGGTGGCCTGGTTGGACGGAATGCCGATAGGTTGCGGAGCGATAACCACGATGAACGAGAGCACCGCGCACGTCAAACGCGTTTTCGTCAGGTCCGGGTTCAGGGGGAACGGATTCGGCCGCCGGATCATGGGCGCCCTGGAGGACAAGGCCGCCGAGCTTGGTTATTCCGTACTGTTCCTGGAAACGGCCGATAAGCAGCTGGAGGCCGTCAGTATGTACACATCATTGGGATACGAACGCGTGCCGTGCGCCGATCGAGTCGCGAGTTCGGAGCACAGCATCTGCTTCCAGAAAAGCCTCTGATCATCTCTCCACGACGATCATGGCGTGGTCCTTCTCGAAGGGCTCCAGGTCCACGATCTCGATGACCTTGAACCCCTCCTTCCTGAGGTAGTTGGCGGCGTCATGGAATACGTCACGCGGCTCCCGGGTCACGTCCTCCGAGCGCGCCTTGACGGCCAGCATCCCGTATGGAGCGGAGAAGCGTTTCATTGCTTTAGCGAACATCCCGGCCTGGTTCTTCTGCGCCACGTCCTGATAGACGATGTCCGCCTTTTCCACCAGGAACGCCAGGTCGTCCGGCTTGGTGGCGTCGCCCAGGATGGGCATCATGTTCGGGCGTTCCTCGCAAACCCCGACCAGATCGCGGAACATGCGCGGCGATATCTCGACCGCGTACACCCTTCCGTCCGGCACGATGTCCGAGACATGGCTGGGGGTGGTTCCGCTCGACGCGCCCAGATAGAGCACGTGCGAGTCCGTCTTGAACGGAAACGCCTTGCCGCCCTTGCGGATGTACGCGCACAGCTTGCTGCGGTCCGGGGACCATTCCCGGTACTCCTCGTCCTCCTGGGAGAAGAGGCGTTCGCCGTAAACCCGCTTGCCAGGGGCGAGGTTCCTGGTCAGGACCATGTCCCCGGAGCGGAACACCCCCTGGTACTGAGATGGCTCCACGCGCAGCTTGGCCTCGCCCATGTTCCTGCCATGACCGACAAAATATTAAGCGTTTCACCGTCATCATTCCCCCGTGGCGGGGACGGAGGAGGCCAAGCGCATACAGGAGCTAACTGAGCGCATCGCTCAGCTGGAAGAGGCCATCCGCCAGGTCTCCGTTCCGTATTCGCAGCTGGCGGCCCAGCTTGCCACCTTCCAGGACACCGTGGGGAAGTACTTCCGGCTGATGGACCTCTACCAGCGTTACGGCGTAGTGTCGATAGACACCATCCTGCCGGAAGTGAAGGACCCCATCTCCAAGGACATATTGCGCATACTTCTGGACCGCCCGGGCCTGAACATCTCGCAGCTCACCGACGAGCTCAAGGGCAGGCGCGGCAGCTCGTCCAGGCGCATCGTGCGCGACAAGCTCAAGGAGCTGGCGGAGATGAAGCTGGTCGTCGAGGAAGCGGGGCGGAACGAGAGATCGTACCGCCTCTCCGAGGAAGTGGTGAAAAGGTGGTCACAGGTGCTCGGTCTGACCAAGTAGGGTGACCACTCATAGGTAGGTGCATGAGACCATTGGCGACATGGGACAAGAAGGTCGAGGCGCAGGTGCAGATAACAACGATGATGAGGTGAGGAAATGAGCGACAACGATATGCCGGACCCGGAACAGTTGAGACAGATGTTCACCGTGCTCTCCGAGCAGGTGCCGAAGCTCCTGGACAGCGTAACCAAGGTGCTGTACGGGGCTCAGGAGGGAACCAAGTTCGGGGAGTCCGTGGCCGCTTTCTACAAGGCGCTGCGGGACGCGGGGATGAGCAACGAACAGGCCTTCGAGCTGACCAAGGACTACATGTCCAATCTCAGCCTCGGGGGAATGCTCAAGAACATCGTAGGCGGCGCGGCCCACAGGGACGACTGAGGGTGTCGATGGTCAGAACACAAAAGCAAAAAGAAAATGGCCAGGCGATAATTTACATCGCCGCGGCCGTTCCCGGGCTGCTGATCAGCCTGGGGTTTGCGTACCTGCGCATGCGCAAGCGGGCTAAGCAGGAGGCGCGCCGGTTCTTCCAGGCCTTGGTACGGGATGGCGTTCCCGTTCCCGAGGCCAGGGAGCTGGCCGACATGTACGCCTCCAGCATCTCCCTGACCGAGATGATCAGGGGGATGGGCCCGTTCACTTCCTGAACAGGTACTCGGCGATACCGTAGCCGGCGTCCTCGCCGTCGTCGATGCGCCACTTGGTCAAGGTCTCGAACATTATGGAGCCGCGGTCGTTCTCGCCCTTGAACTCCATGATGGCCTTCTTCTTGACCTCGCCCTTCACACCGTACACCACGCCGTCCTTGTCGTACATGGCCATGAACAGGGTGTTCGGGCTGCCGTCAGCGTCGTACTCGGTGACCATGTCCACCTTGACCAGGGGAAGGTTCTCTCCGTCCACGTACAGGAACCCGGCGTCGATGTCGCCCTTGTCCATGTACAGCTTGGTGACGTTGAACCCGAAGTCCTCGGTGACCTGGCAGGTGAGCCATACCCAGGCGCGCGGTGAAGTCCAGTCCCTCTCGCCCCAGGAGTGGTCCCTCTCGCCCAGTCCCTTGACGTAGTAGTCGCGGTCGTCGACCTTCAAGCTCCCAAGCACCTTGCCCATCTGTTCCAGGTGCTCGGAGGCGACGGATGCCGCCAACGCTTCCTTGTCGGGGGTGACGCACTCGCGGTAGTTGAACATGGGGTTGGTGCCTTCGAAGCGCAGGTCGAACTTGACCTTGGCCACGGTGTCCTCGCCCTTCTTGTGGGCCGGAAGCTCGCCGTCGAACGTCAAGTTCCAGACCTTCTCGTCCTCCACCTTGGTGAAGGTTATGCCCTTGGCGCTAAGCGTCGCACCGTCGAACTCCACGCTCTCCTTGGTTCCCACCAGGGTTCCGTCGGGCATCATGAAGAAGCAGAACAGCATCTTCTCGTTCTTGTTGGGTTTCAGGCCTAGGCGCATGAATCCGCAGATATCGTTTCCGCGGTCATAGAAGCTGAAATAGAAACTTTCGTTCCAGTTCTTCTGTTCGCCCTGCTCGTGAATAATGTCGGTTTCCACTGGAATCATCCTTCCCTGATGTAGATCAGGCCTTCGTTGCCGTCAAGGGTTATCCGCTGACCCGTTATGAAGATTTTCGTTGCTCCCTTGACCGCGGTGACCGCCGGGATGCCGTACTCCCGGGACACCACCGCCCCGTGCGAGAGTATGCCACCAGTCTCCGTGATCAGGCCGGCGATCTTCGAGAACACCGCCGTCCAGCCGGGGTCGGTGTTGGAGGTGACCAGTATCTCCCCCTCCCGGACCTCCGACAGTTGCTCGATGGAATCGACGACGCGCACCGGTCCGGTGGCCACGCCCGGGCTTGCCGACGTGCCGGTGAGCTGCGCCGAGTTCTCCACCATCTTGACCGTGTCGTCGAACTCCACCGCGCCCTTAAGGAACTTGGGCGGCAGCTCGCCACGCCAGTCCACGAACTCCTTGCGGCGTTCGGGTATTTTGTTCAACGCGTCCTTCCCTTCGCCTTTGGCAAGAGCGAATATTTCCTCCTTGGAAAGGAAGAAGATGTCCTCCTCCTTGGCGATCAATCCCTTCTCCAGGAAGCGGCGGGCGAACTCCACGTACACCCGGCGCTGCCGGTACAGGATATGGTCCAGGTAATAGCGCTGGTTCTCCCGGAACATCAGGTAGGTCTGGGCGAAGCCCTTGATGATCTTGAACATGCGGGCCCTGAGCCATCCCCGCTCGATCTGGCGGATCTTGGCCAGGATCTCTTTCTCGACCTCCTCGCGTTCCTTGATCTTCCGCCTCTCCAGTTCCTCCAGGTCCACCGGGGGCGACGAGGCGAGGGAGCGGACGATATCGGCCACCAGCCGGGGGTCCTCTCCCCAGCGGGGGAAGTAAACTTCGCGAGTGTGGGAGCGGTGCCCGTACTGCCTGAGGAACGAATCGAACTCCTTGGCGTAGCTCGACATCTTCTCGTCGGAACGCATCTGCAACAGTACGTTTGCGGAGCTCAGGTTCAGCACCTTGCTCAGGACGTAGGGGTCCGCCCGGGCGGCGTTCGACAGGCGGTTCAGGGCGATGTTGGTCTCGATGGTCTTGTTGCCCTTCAGCCCGCTGATGACCCTGGAGTACAGAACGCCCTTGTCGTCCCCTATCCAGTCCTGCAGCCAGCGCTTCATGATCATGTTCATGCCGATGGAGTGGCCGACCATCCCGTAGCGGATGAGCCGGTAATGCTTCACCAGCTGGTCCTCCATCTCCCAGATGACGTCCTCCAGCTTGTCGTCCGGGACCTTCGTCAGATCGCGGACGTCGAACTCCTCCGCCCACTTCATGTACCGCTTTGCCCACCGCTTGTACGCCTTGTCCGTGCGCAGGATGTTCCCGTCCCAGTCTAGAACGGTCGTCCGCAGCATGGCTAGCACCCTCTTTCCCGTCCGGAAGTCGGCGTTGGCGATGCGCTGCTGGTCCCGCTCCGGGAAGTAGTTCAGCAGTTCCTTGGTGCGGGAGAACTTGGGGTTGTACATCAGCATGCCTTCCAGCACCTCGGCGTTGAAGTACACGTGGCCCTTGTGAATGCTCAGCAGCGGCTTGTTGGTGAGCTCCTTGTAGCCCATTATCGCGCTGCCCTCCCAGTTGACGTACTGGGTCAGCCACGGCCCCAGTATGGAGAAGAACAGCGGCGACGTGACGTCCGCCCAATATTCGTCGCCATATCCGCGGGTCCAGAGGGTGAGGTCCCCGCCGATGGTGGTGATAGGGCGGGACTGCAACAGGTAGATCTTGTCGCCCTCCGCCGCCCACTCGATGTCCTGGGGGGATCCCATGTGCTTGTGCAGCTGAATGCCCAGCTTCGCTACCAGCTCCAACTTCCCCCTGGTCAACGACGGACGGTTACGCTCCGATTCGGGCACGTCCACCACCTTCTCCCCTTCCGGGGAGAGGAAGATGGCCTGGGCCTTGCTGTTGATCTTGGACTCCTTGACCTCTCCCGTGGAGGCGTCGCAGACGAAGCGGTCCGGCGTCACCAGGCCGGAGGCGATCGACTCGCCCAATCCCCAGCTGGATTCGATCACGATCTTCTCCTCGCCGGTGATGGGGTCGGAGGTGAACATGATCCCGGAGGAATCGGCGTTCACCATGCGCTGCACGACCACCGCCATGCCGGCGTCGAGATGCCCGATCCCCTTGTCGTGGCGGTACTCTATCGCCCTGTCGTTCCAGTAGGAGGCCCAGCATTTTTTGACGCTCTCTACCAGCTTCTCCCTGGTGACGTTCAGGTAGGTGTCCTGCTGACCGGCGAAGGAGGCCTGCTCAAGGTCTTCCGCTATGGCCGAGGAGCGCACCGCCCACAGTCCGGAGGGACCGAAGCTTGCGGTCTCCTTGAGCAGCCGTTCCGCGAGCTCGGGGTCCATCTCACCGGCCATCATCCAGCTCCGGACGCTTTCGGCGCATCGGACCACCTTGACCGCGTCCTTGTGATCCAGGTCCTTGAGCGCGTCCGATATGCGCTGCCGCAGGCCGTTCCGGTCCAGGAACTGCTCGTAGGCGGAGGTGCTGACCACCCACCCCTCCGGCACCGGGAACCCCGCGGCCATAAGGTCCATCAGGTTGCGGGCCTTCCCGCCAATTTCCTTGCTCTCAACCTTCGCCGCCAACGAGATGACTTGTTCTCCCAAACGATCCCTCTGCCACGTAGGACGTCAAGGGAAGGGCTTGTTGCGTATAAACCGTTTCCATGGACCTTCACTGGCGCAATTATGAATAACCCTCCGCCAATATCCAGGGGGATGAGGGAAACTTTGGAATGGCTGGCCGCCTCGGTGGCCGGCAGCATCGACCAGGAGTGCGCGTTCAGCGAGAGGGCCGCCGAGGTGGGCATGGGTGCGGACGGTACGCCCACCTGCCGCATAGACCAGGCCGCCGAGGACCTGCTCCTGAGATTGATGGACGAGAGGAACGTTCCACTGAACGTCCTGAGCGAGGAGGCGGGTTTCGTGGACCGGGGTTACGAACGCACTCTGGTCATGGACCCGGTGGACGGGACTTACAACGCTCTCATGAGCATCCCGTTCTACAGCGTCTCCCTGGCCGTCTGCACGAAAAGCATGAACGACGCCACCCACGGCATCGTGCGCAACTTGGTGACCGGGGACCAGTTCTACGCCGAGAAAGGGAAAGGGGCGACCTGGAACGGCAAGCCCATCCACGTGAGAAGATGCGATCTGGACAGTTCGGTGCTGTTCGTGTACTTGGGAAAATTCTCCGCGGCCACCGCCAACGGCGTGCTGCGCAAGGCCCGGCGCACCCGTTCCATGGGCTGCTCGTCGTTGGAAATGTGCCTGGTGGCGGCGGGACTGGCCGATGGTTTCTACCTCAATTCCGAAGTGTACCAGAGGTCGCTCAGAGTGGTGGACATCGCCGCCAGCACCCTGATCCTGCGGGAGGCGGGCGGGGAGCTTTACGATCTTGAGGGGAAAGTACTGGACATGAGCCTGGACCTGGAGGTCCGGGCCAACTGCCTGGCCGCGGGGGACGCGGCATTGCTGAGGTGGCTGCTATGAGGTTCGGGATGAGCGTCAACATGAACATACCCGACGCCCCGCGCATGGCCAAGAGGACCTTGGACCTGCTCAAGGGGCACGAGGTGCTGCTGGAGAAGGAGATGGCCGAGAGGTTCAAGACCAAGGGCCTGCGCCTGGAGGAAATGGAAGTGGACATGATGGTCACCGTCGGGGGCGACGGCACTATCCTGAGGGCATTACAGCACAACAAGGCCCCGATACTGGGCATCAACGCCGGCGACCTAGGTTTCCTCACGGTCGCCTCGGAGGAGGAGCTGGAGGAGGCCATCGACAACGTGCTCCGCGGCAACTACGAACTGGAGGAGCGCATCAAGCTGCAGACCACCGTGGACGGGAAGCGTATGCTGGACGCCATGAACGAGGCGGTGCTGCACACCGCCCACGTGGCCAAGATCCGCCACTTCCAGGTGTTCGTGGACGGGGAGATGGCCATGAACGTGAGGGCGGACGGGATCGTTGTGGCCACTCCCACCGGCTCGACCTGCTACGCCATGAGCCTGGGCGCCCCGCTGATCGATCCGCGGGTGGAGGCTCTGGTCATTGCTCCGATGGCCCCGTTCAAGTTCTCCGCCCGCCCGGTGGTGGTCCCGGCCAGCAGCCGAATCACCGTGCAGGTCGTACGCCCCAAGGAGTGCGTTGTCGTCGTGGACGGTCAGCAGGAGATGCTCATGGCTGGAAACGAGACGGTGGAGTTCAAGGCCGCCCCGGACCGGGCGAGGTTCGTCAGCTTTGGGAAGGGTTTTTACGCACGGACCAGAGAGAAGCTGATGGGGACCCTATGCTGAAGGTCCGGGGGATCGATCGCGGCCTTTTGGAGATGATCAACCAGGCCGCTCGCGATTCGCTGCCGAACGAGTTCGTGGCCATGCTGCGGGCCGAGGACGGCGTTATCGAGGAACTCCTGCTCCTACCTGGCACGCTGCAGGGCGAGGACTCGGCCACCCTGATGATGCACATGATGCCCATAGACTACTCGATAGTCGGCACGGTGCACTCCCATCCGGGCTACAGCAACCGGCCTTCCCGTGAGGACCTGGAGCTTTTCCGCCGCCACGGATACATCCACATAATCACGTGCCTGCCGTTCGACGAGGGAAGCTGGCGCGCCTACGATGGTCGAGGAAGGCGCATGCAGCTGCCGGTGGTCGAGCTCTAGAAGACCTTGCTGTTCGGCCCGATGTTCCCACGGGCCCGGGCGCCCATGCCCACCACGGTGCCTTCCCAGATCACCGTTCCCGGCTCGATCATGGCGTTGATGCCCGTTTTGACATCGTCTCCCATCACAACTCCCAGCTTGCGCCGGCCGCTGCTGAGCATCTGCCCCTTGTTCGTCACCCGGACGGTGCGGTCGTCGAAGCGCAGGTTGGCCACCTTGGTCCCGGCGCCGAAGTTGCACCTTTCCCCGATTATGCTGTCGCCGACGTAATTGTGATGCGGGATGTGCGTCCTCTTCATGACGATGGAGTTCTTGACCTCCACCGCGCTTCCGATACGAACGCCTTCACCAAGGCAGGTGGAGGGCCGGATGTAACAATTGGGGCCGATGTCGCAGCCCTTGGATATGTACGCCGGACCTTCGATGTAGCTTCCGCTCCGGACCAGGGCGCCCTCCTCGACGACGATCTCGCCCTTGAGCACCGCGCCCTCCTCTACGGTCCCTCGGATGTCGCGCTTCAGGCGGCCCATGAGAAATTCGTTCGCCCGCAGCAGCTCCCAGGGATAGCCGACGTCCATCCACTCTCCATTTATCTTGCGGACGGCGACCTCCGTCTTGGCGGCCATCATGTTCAGGGTGTCGGTGAACTCATACTCCCCCCGGGGTGAACGCCCGGTCCTCCGTATGTGATCGAAAACCTCGGTGGTGAGGCCGAAGAAGCCCCCGTTGATGAGCTTCGACGGAGGGTTGGATGGCTTCTCGATTATCCTGACCAGCTTCCCGTTGTCATGCTGCACGACCCCGAACCGCTGCGGCTCCGGGACCTCGACGGCGCCCATGAACGGCACGCGGTCCTTCTGGAAGGTCGTGACCATCTCGGCCACCGCCTCCGGGGCCATGACCACGTCCCCGTTCACGCAGACGAAGTCGCCGTCCATGATCCCTTCGGCGACCCCGACGGCGTTGGCGGTCCCCAGGCGCTCCTTCTGTTCCAGGTAGCTGAGCTCCACGCCCATCTGCTTTCCGTCGCCGAAGAACTCCTTTACACGGTTGGCCTTCCAGCCCACCAGGATCACCTGCTCCCTGATGCCCGCGTCGCCGAGCGCCTGCACCAGATGGGCCAAATACGGTCGTCCGGCCACGGTCAGCAGCGGCTTGGGAATGTTGGTGGTGAGCGGTCTGAGGCGGGTGCCTTCCCCGGCGGCCAGGATGAGCGCTTTCATTTGGACCCTTCAAAATGAAAATGGATGTCAGCTATTAAATCCCTGCTCAGCCCAAAGCTTTACGAACCTTGGTCCTGGCCAGTTCGGAGATCTCATCCAGGTCCTTCTGGTTGCGGGCCTCGGCCGTCAAACGCACCTTGGGCTCCGTTCCCGATAAGCGCACCAGAAGCCAGCCGTGCCCCAGGTCCACGCGGAAACCGTCCACGGTGGTCAGTTCGCCCTCGATGGAGGACATCTCCTCGGCCAGCCTTTCTTTTACCTTCTTGCGAATAGAGGGGTCGAAGGAGAAGGAGTCCCGCACCGAGGGATAGATCGGCAGGGAGCTCACGACATCCTTAAGCGGCCGGCCGTCCAAAAGTTTAAGCAGATAAGCGCCGGCCAGCATTCCGTCCGGGCAGTAGTTCACGGAAGGGAAGATGAACGTTCCGGACGGCTCTCCGCCGAACGGAAGCCCCTTCTTCTTCAGCGCCTCGGAGACGAACATGTCCCCTACCTTGGTACGCACGATGGGTCTTCCGACGATGTCGTCCAGGACCATCGAGGCGTCCACCGGGGCGGC
>JBFYNB010000032.1:0-17634 GCA_041304605.1 Methanomassiliicoccales archaeon | reverse complement strand
AGTGAACTACACCTATATGGTCACGGCGCTCAACGCCTTCGGCGAGGGATCTCCGTCCAACACCATGATGCTGCGCACGAGCACGCAGCCCTCGCCCAGCGTTGACGTTCCGGCAAAGCCGTACCTGAGCTTGGCCACCGGCGGCAACATCAGCATATCGCTCCTGTGGAACGTTCCGAGCGACACCGGCGATGGACCGATCACCGGTTACAACGTGTACCGCGGTACTAGCGCGCTATCGGCGCAGCTCCTTGTCTCCGTTCCAGCGGGGACGACCACCTACGTGGACGGGATGGTAGTTTACGGAACCACGTACTACTACTGGGTGTCCGCCCTCAACCAGTGGGGAGAGAGCGAACCTTCCAGGATGCTGAGCGCGTCCCTGATCGTTTTGGCGTTACCAGGCGAGTTGGACGTGGACGTGGAGGAAGGACAGGGTCGCATCACCTTAAGCTGGGATGTGCCTGACGAGGGCAGCTCGTCCGTCACCGAGTACCGGATCTACAGGCGCGGGGAAACGGGCGACCGGCAGCTGATCGCCACTGTTCCCGCTGGCACGGACACCTTCGTGGACGGTTCCGTGGAAGCTGGAGTGGAGTACGACTACTGGGTCACCGCGGTGAACGCCGCTGGCGAGGGACCGCTGTCCGATGCGCCAGTTTCCGGAGTGCCATTGGCCATAATAGCTGGCGAGGCTGAGATCGGACCGCTGCCCGTGATCGCCCTGGCGCTCGGTGCCATCGGTCTGCTGGTCGCGGCGGTCGCCGTGGTGCTGGTGCTCCGCAAGAAGTAGTCCAAACCTTTTTCCCGTTCCCTTTTTTTCTGATTTTACGATCAAATGACCGGAGCCAGAGATATTACTAATGTAAATTACGATTTACAAGATTTGGGTATTTTCTGCAGATCATGATCTACAATTATTTAAAGCGCGAAATGGTCGATGAAGATGGAAAGGTCGAGCCTCATTGATCGGAACTGCGCTTTTTTAAGGGACGGTCCGAAGCGGTAAGAAGAATTCCGATCAGCACCAGGGGCGCGGCCATGATGACCGTCCAGCCGGGGACTTCGGACAGAAGCAAGAGGGCGAGCAAACTGGCCAAGATCGGCTCTCCGAGAAGTGAAGTGCTGATGACCGGCGCCGGAAGGTATCTCAGGGACCAGTTGTAGACGGTATGACCGAAAATCGTGCAGACGACCGCCAAGGCCAGGAATATCAACAGCTCCTCGGTCGGGTAAGGCCATAGCGAAACGCCGTTAAAGACCGCGGACACCAGAAGCACCACCGCCGCGGTGAGGTAGACGGAGAAGGCGTAGGTGAAGATGCCGAGCGTCTTGCGAAGCATCCTTCCGGCCAGGATGTACAGCGCGGCCATTACGCCCCCGATAAGCGCCAGGGCGTTCCCGAACGACTCCCCGGTGCCCAGACCGGTGAGGGCGATGACCGCCACGCCGACGAAGCCGATGGTCACCCCGACCACGGTCCTCTTTGAGGATTCCTTTAGGATGAGCACGGAAGCGGCACCGACGATCAGGGGATGGAAGTTCACCAACAGGGTGCTGGAGGCGACGGACGTGTAGCGCAGAGAGGAAATGAAGGCGAAGAAGTGCACCGCCAGCACCACCCCGGTCAGAACGACGGCCCCGATCGTCCGCCGGTCCATGGGCATGGCGTCCTTGCGCTCGTGAAAGGCGAACGGCGCTAGAATTAGCGAGGCGAACAGCATGCGGTACCCGGCGATGACCAACGAATCGGCTTCACTCCAGCGGATGAAGATGGAGGCGAACGAGACGGCCAGGATGGCGACGAAGAGCGCGGGGTACGCCAGTCGGTGCTGCTCGGGCATGGTATCAGTGGATGACGACGGAACGAACGCCCTTGCAGGCGCGGATCTGCGGAAGAAGCTCCGGCGGCACCGCCCCGGCGGTTATGATGAACAGCCGCGGATCTGGTGAGAGATCGGGATCGCTGACCACCGTCTGCCGCACGGATATCCCTTCCCGGGCGATCAGTCCGGTCACTTCCGCAACTATGCCTGGCGTGGACGCGTCAGTGGGAATTATCTCCAGGGCCGTCCAGCCCATGACCGGCGCGACGTCCGTAAGGAGAGCGGTGGGCATGAGGCGCGAGTAGACGGCGCTCAGGTCCGGACTCTCCTGTATGGTGTCTATCGCCGAACGCACGATGCGGCGGTCCACGCCCGCCGCCCGGCCCAAGGCCATGTCGGCGATCTCCACATCACCGCAGTACACCCGGCCCTCCTGGACCTTGAGGCCGTAGACCAGCAGAAGCTTGGCCACCTTGGCCTGGGAGGGATACTTGCCGAAATGCTTGGAGAGGGATTTCCACATTGAATGATAGAGATGATCTCTAACCTTATAATCGTTGACAGAACAGCGTAACGATGCTCAAATTTGCCATTAGATGATGAACATCGTGCAATTATCACAGAGCAGATATCGTATTAATTGCGATATCAACGGTTAAATAAGAGTAATACAATGATAAATTTGTGAATTATTCACAATAATTTGTTTGGGGGACTAAGATATGTTGCTAGAATTTGAAGTGGAGAACTTCCGTTCCTTCGCTGACCCAGTGACCTTCAGCATGATCGCCTCCTCGGACAAGAGCCATGCGAACCATCTCATCAATATGGAAGGTTCAAAGGACCTGGCGATGCGTTCGGCATCGATCTATGGGGCGAACGCCTCTGGCAAGTCCAATCTTGTAATGGCCATGGGCATGCTCCAGACCATGGTCCTGCGTTCCCACCTTGCGCAACTGGGCGAGACAATACCTTTCTTCCCGTACAGGTTCGGGAAGCCAGAGAAAAATGCGTCAACTCGCTACAGAGTGGTCTTCCTTTCAAATGGCGTGGAATACGAATATTCGGTCAGGCACGACGCCGTACGTATATTCGAGGAGTCGCTATATCACTATCCAAGGAATCGCAAGGTCATCATATTCGAAAGGGTCGTTGGCCAGGACCTGAGGGCGCCCCAAGACAACGGATCGCTTAGGGCGATCGCTGAGAAGACCCTTCCAAATGCCCTTCTCCTGTCCAAAGCGGTCCAGGACAACCATGCCATGGCAATTCCCGCCTTTAAATGGTTCCAGGAGCGGCTCATGGTCATCCTGAACATCAATTCCATGGTCGTGGAAGAGAGAGCCCTGGCCAGGATGCAACAGGATGAACGCTTCCGATCGTTACTTCTAAAGGCTATGAGCATGGCCGATATCGGCATAGTCGACATACGTGGCAAGATAGTTCAGATGGACCAGGATGAGCTGAGGAGGATGCCGCCGGAGATCCAGGAGCAGATGCGCGGCATGGTCAACGGCAGGATAGAACAGTGGCGCAGGCTGGAGATCAAGACCGTCCATCAGGTCAGAGATGAGGACGGAGAACCGATACAGGTGGAGATGGACTTCCATGGCGAGGAATCCCTTGGAACCCAGAAAGTGTTCGCCGTGGTATCGTTGATTCTTGAGGCGATGGAGGCCGGCCGGGTTCTGGTGATGGACGAGATGGACCTACGCCTGCACCCTCTGATCGCCAGGTTCATGGTGGAGATGATGAACGACCCCGAACAGAACCGTGGAAATGCACAGTTCGTGTTCACTACACACAACACCAATCTGATCGACCTGGACCTGTTCAGGAGGGACCAGATATGGTTCGTGGAGAAGGACGAGCGCGGACGGACGAGCCTCTATTCGCTCTCCGACTTCAATGTGAGGAAGGACCTCAGGGTCCAGAAGGCCTATGAGATAGGGAGGTTTGGCGCAATACCGTTCGTCCAAGGAGGGAAAGTGGTCGAATGATGCGGCAAAGGGGCCGCAGGCCTCAACCGATGAAGCCCAAGCCCCGGTTGCTTATTGTCTGCGAGGGAAGGAGGACCGAACCGAACTATTTCGAGGGGTTCCGAAAAGAGAATCACAATGTGGTCATCAGACTATGCGAATCACCGGGAAAGACACCACTGCAGATAGTCCGCTATACCTTACTAAAGGCGAAGGAATTGGACATTGGAAAGGTTGCCGGGGATACCGCATGGTGCGTGTTCGATGTGGACGAATGCGAGGATAAGGCCATGCAGAGAGCGATCGAGCTTGCCGGGGACGAGCTGGAGCTGGCCGTGTCCAATCCCTGTTTTGAGGTCTGGTTCCTCCTTCATTACACCTATGCCGAGAAACGAATGGACACCTGCCGGGACGTCATCACCGAACTTCGCCGGTACATCCCTGGATATGATAAGTCCGCGGAGCACTTCGACCGGCTGAGGTCCTCGGTTCCGATCGCGGTCCTCAACGCAGAAAGATTGGAAAGAGGTCGTGTCGGAATGGGATATGCTGCCCATATGAGAGATGCCAATCCATGCACCAACATACATAATCTGGTGAAAATGATACTCGGCGAACCGTATTACCCTCCGAAAAGCGATCAAAGGAAGTGAGGAACGAACAAGCATCCCTTGTCCGGGCTTTACGACGCGCTCAGGCTGGAATATATTCATAAAGCTAGCACATTATATTTGTCAGGAACGCAACAGTTATATGCGTGCTATTAATTGACACGGCAGGAAGGTGAAAAAGTGCTAGGCAAGAGCGTAAGGATGGAGCGAATAATGGACCGGGGTACCGGAAGGGCGGTCATCGTCCCCATGGACCACGGCATTACCAACGGCCCCATCGAAGGATTAGTTGACATGAGGTCGACCATAGACAAGGTGGCGCAGGGAGGCGCTACCGCGGTGGTGCTGCACAAGGGAATAATCCCCTACAGCCACCGGTCCTTTGGGCGCGACATCGGTTTGATCGTGCACCTCTCGGCCAGCACCAAGTTCAGCAAGCGCTCCGACCAGAAGATCCTGGTGACCACGGTCGAGGAGGCGCTCAAGATCGGGGCGGATGCGGTGTCCATCCACGTCAACATCGGCAACGATTACGAGAACGAGATGCTGGAGGACTTCGGAAGCATCTCCCGCATCTGCAACGAGTGGGGCATGCCGCTGCTGGTGATGATCTATCCCAGAGGCAAGGACATGAAGGACGCCTACGACCCGGACGCGCTTAAAGTGTGTGCGCGAGTGGGAACCGAGCTCGGCGCGGACATCATCAAGACCAGCTATACCGGCGACATCGATACCTTCCGTGAGGTCGTCCGGGGAGCGCAGGCCCCGGTGGTGATAGCCGGCGGTCCAAAGATGGATTCCGACGAGAAGCTGCTGCAGATGGTCCGCGACTCGATAGACGCCGGCGGAAAGGGCGTGTCGATCGGCCGCAACATATTCCAGCACCGGAACGTGATCGGCATCACCAAGGCCGTCAGCGGCATCGTGCTCGAGGACATGGAAGTTGAAGAGGCCATGCAGCTCCTGAAGTGAGGGTATGTCCGGAAAGGGCAAGATTGTCTGGGTGAGGACCGATCACCTCACGTCATCCGCCGAACGGAAGCGCATGGTAACCTCCGCCTTGGAAGCGGGTTACGCCGACATCGTGCTGAGGGAGGAGGATTCCGCCCTGCAGAAGGTCGGCCGTTATTACCCGATCGTGCGCAAGGGCGAGGAACTATTCGCCGACGGCAAGCAGATAGGCGTAGTTCTCACGATCCGCGACCACAAGGACGCCGAGAAGGCGTCCCGCTTCAAGGGCAAGCAGGAGTTCGTGCTGGTCGAATCGCACGACTGGAAGGTCATCCCGTTGGAGAACCTTATCGCGGAATTTCAGGGGACCAGCACCAAGGTGATAGCGTCCTGCTCCTCCGTGGAGGAGGCGAAGCTGTTCGCGACCACGCTGGAGACGGGCGTGGACGGTCTGGCGATCACATTGAGCGATCCGGCGAAGCTTTCGCAGTTCTCCGCTCTGACCCGGTCTGACGTCGCTGACGTGGAACTGGTCGAGGCTACGGTGAAGTCCGTGCGCCCGGTCAGCGTCGGCGACCGCGTGTGCGTGGACACCTGCTCCATGCTCGCCATCGGCGAGGGAATGTTGGTCGGCTCGCAGTCGGCCTGTCTTTTCCTCGTCCAGAGCGAGTCCATGGACTCGCATTACGTTTCCTCCCGTCCGTTCAGAGTGAACGCCGGGGCGGTGCACGCTTACGTGCTGGGTTCCGACGGGCGGACCAAGTACCTCTCGGAGGTGAAGGGAGGCACGGAACTGCTGGCAGTGGATTCCCAGGGAAGAACGAGACCGGTCGTGGTCGGGCGGGCCAAGGTGGAAGTGCGTCCGCTGCTCCTGCTGGAGGCGGAGGCTGACGGGACGTTGTACACCACCATATTGCAGAATGCGGAGACCATCCGCCTGTGCACCAAGGACGGTTCCATATCGATATCGGACCTCAAGGAAGGGGACAAGGTGCTGGTACGCCTGGAGAAGGGGGGAAGGCACTTCGGTCATGCGGTCAAGGAGAGCGTATTGGAAAGATGACCAGGATATGCGCGGCGATCTCGGAGGCGGACGCGGCCTCGGCAATCGCGGTGGCCAGGGAAGCGATAGCTAAAGGCGCGGAATGCCTGGAGTTCCGCTTCGACCGCATGCCCCTACTGCCGGACGACCTTACGCCGTTCCAGGAATTGGAGGTTAGGCGCATAGCCACCCTGAGGGAGAGGGAGCAGGGCGGGGAATGGGAGGGGACGAACGAGAAGAAGTGGGAGTTCCTGTGGCGGGCCGCCCGCGCCGGCTTCGACATCGACCTGGAGCTCGGCCATCCTCTGGTCAATCGCGCCCATCTCCTCAAGCCGGCCAAGGTCATCGTTTCCTATCACGATCACAAGAAGACCCCACATATCGCGAAGATCATCGAATCGCTGGTGGAGTGCTCGGCCCGCTCGGACATGGCCAAGGTGGCTTACTCGGTGCGCACCATGCGCGACCTGGCGCAGCTGGTGGAGGCCACGCACTGGTTCTCCATGAGCAGGGAAAGGTTCACCGTCATAGGCATGGGCGAGATGGGGACGGCCACCAGGGTCCTGGCGCACCAGATGGGTTCCGTACTATCCTACGCTTCCGTCTCCAAGGGAAAGGAGACCGCCCCCGGCCAGCTCGACCTGGAGACGGCCAAGTGGCTCGGAAAGGAGCCGGTGGTCACCGGGATCGTCGGCAATCCGCTCGACCATACGCTGTCGCCGGTAATGCACAACGCCGCCTTCCGCGCGGCCGCGGTCCGCGGCATCTACCTGAAATGGGTCACGCTGGTGAACGAGCTGGAGGACTTCCTGGACATGGTGAGCGCGTTAGGGATCAAGGGCTTTAACGTCACCATACCTCACAAGGAATCGATCATTCCGTTGCTGGACCGCATCGACCCGGTTACCGAGCGCATCGGGGCCGTGAACACCGTCACCAACGATCAAGGTTCTTTGGTCGGCAGGAATACCGACGTGATCGGGGTGGAGAGAACGTTCGAACGGCATGATGTGGACGTGAAGGGAAAGGCCGCTCTGGTCCTGGGCGCCGGAGGAGCGTCCCGCTCCGTGCTGTCGTTCCTGGTGACCAAGGGAGCGGACGTGGACATCACCAACCGCACCATGGGTAAGGCCGAAACGTTGGCGAAGCTGTTCGGGGCGGACGCCGTGACCACCCGGGTGGCCGAGGAGAAGCATTACGACGTAATAGTGAACTGCACGCCACTGGGCATGAAGGGCTTCCCGCAGGAGATGTCCATATCCCCGCACGTGCTCCACGAGGGCCAGTTCGTGATGGATACCGTTTACAATCCGCCTGTCACGCCGCTCTTAGCGGAGGCGTCGAGAAAGAACGCCATAGCGGTCAACGGCAAGGACATGCTGATATACCAGGCCCTGGCCTCCTTCGAGATGTGGACCGGAAAGGCCGTGGATTACGACATCATGGACAAGGCCTTCCGGGAGGCGCTGCCTTGAAGGGAAGGGGGGAGGCCAGAGGGGCCGTCACCATCGTCAACGCCATCGCCGCCGGGAAGGGCTGCGCGGTCGGAGTGGACCTCCGGACCTGGGCGGAGGTGGAGCTGGTCCCTGGCGAAGGGGTGGAGGTCCGCATGGAAGGTCTTCCGGACGAGCCGACCGACCTGGTGAGGCTCTGCGTTCAGGCGGTCCTGGAGCGGTTCTCCATTAAGAGGGGAGCGACCGTGCGCACCGGTTCCGATATCCCCGTTTCCAGAGGGCTGAAGAGCAGCAGCGCCGCGGCCAACGCGATCATTCTGGCAACTCTCGACGCCCTGAAGGTGGAGATGCCGGTCATTGACATTCTCAAGATGAACGCCGACGTGTCCATTAGGGCGGGCGTTTCCGTGACGGGAGCGATGGACGACGCGGCCGCTTCCTTGCTGGGAGGGATCGTTTTCACCGACAATCACGCCCGGACGCTGCTACGCCGGGAGCGTTTCGAGCTTTGCGATCGCGTGGTGATAGCAGTTCCCGAGCGCATGATCCGCAAGTCGATGCTGCCGAAGGAGCGCATCGCCCTCTACCGCCCGTTGGCCGAGGAGGCCTTCCGCATGGCCTGGAACGAGGATTACGCCAAGGCCACGATCCTGAACTCTTTGATCTACGGAGCGGCGCTGGGCCTGGACCAGGAGATGTCCATCAAGGCGCTGCGTGCCGGAGCGATCGCCTCGGGCATATCCGGGACCGGCCCGGCGGTCGCGGCCTTCGTTGACGCCGCTTTCGAGGAACAGGTCGCCGAGGCCATGGGAAAGGACGTGCTGATCGTCAATGTCTACCAGGGGGTGTGACCCTGCGCCTGAGGATCGTCCCATCCAACGCCGAGGGCAGCGTTCTGTCTTCCCCGTCCAAGAGCTACACCCACCGCGCCATGACGTTAGCGCTGCTGGCGGAAGGCGAGAGCGTCCTGCGCCGGCCGTTGCTTGGTGAGGACACCCTGGCTACGCTTGACGCGGTCAAGGCCTTCGGCGGCAAGGTGACCAAGGACGGCGTGCTGCGCATTGCTGGCGGTTCGCTGAGATGCCCTGACAACGTCATCGACACCAGGAACTCCGGCACTACGATAAGGCTAATGGCCGGCGTGGCTTCGCTGCTGCCGTGCGCCACCGTGCTCACCGGGGACGACAGCGTCCGTCGCCGCCCTATGCAGCCTTTGATCGACGCCCTGGGAATGATGGGGGTGCGCTGCGAGAGCACCCGCGGGAACGGCATGGCGCCTCTGGTCGTCAAAGGCCCGAACCTGGGGAAAAGGACCGAGATACGCGGTGACGTGAGTTCGCAGTTCATCTCCTCCCTGCTGATATCCTCGGCCCTGAAGGAGGTGGACACCGAGATCGTTCTCACTACTCCATTGAAGTCCAGGCCGTACGTGGACATAACCATGGAGATGATGGCCCGCTTCGGCGCCTCCTGCCATTCCACCAAGGAAGGGTTCATGGTCCAGGGCGGGCAGCGCTACCGCCCCCAGGATTACACCGTTCCCGGAGATTTCTCCTCGGCGGCGTTCCCGCTGGCCGCCGGCGCCCTCACCGGAAAGGTCACCGTCAGGAACCTGGACCCCAAGGACGTGCAGGGTGACCGAGCATTCCTGGACATCCTGAGGTCGCTGGGAGCGATGGTCGAATGGAACGGGGACGCGCTCACCTGCTCCTCGGCCGAACTGAACGCCACGGACATCGACCTGGGCGACGCCCCGGACCTGTTCCCCATGGCCGCGGTGATGTGCGCCTTCGCCAAGGGCGAGAGCCGTATCTATAACGCCGCGCACGTCCGCCTCAAGGAGAGCGATCGCATCTCCGCGACCGCCATGTTCCTGAGGGACATGGGCGCGGACATCGTCGAAAAGGATGATGGCTGCGTGATAAAAGGCGGACGGCCGCTCCATGGAGCAAAGGTCAACTCGTTCAACGACCACCGCATACTGATGGCCGCGGCGATTGCGGCGCTCAGGGCGAGCGGCGAGACGATAATAAGCGATGGCGACTGCCACCGCATCTCATACCCGGACTTCGTGAGCGACATGAGGTCCCTGGGCGCGAAGATGGAGATGATACCTTGAACACCATCGGCAGCGAGCTTCGGCTCACGCTATTCGGAGCGAGCCACGGACCCTGCGTCGGCGCCGTGCTGGACGGGGTCCCTCCCGGGATGATCGTAGAAGTAGGACGGATACAGAGCGAGGTGGACCTCCGCCGGCCGAAGGCGGACATCGGGACGCCCAGACAGGAAGAGGACAAGGTCGAGATCGTCTCCGGCATCGTCGAGGGAAGGAGCACCGGCGGACCGATCACCCTGCTGGTCATGAACCGGGACACCGACTCCAAGAAGTACGAAAGGTTCAAGGACGTCCCGCGCCCCGGTCACGCCGACCTCACGGCCCGCTCGAAGTACTCGGAGTGCGTGGACCTCCGCGGCGGAGGGCAGTTCTCCGGCCGGATGACCGTGGCGATCGTGGCCGCAGGCGCCATAGCCAAGATGCTCCTGGAGGAAAGGGGGATACGCGTCGCCGCCTTCCTCCGGCAGATAGGGAAAATTCGCGATCAAGAGGAGAGGGACGTGACCTCCGGCGTGCTGTCGCGCTCCAATGACGTGCGCGCGGCGACCGACGAGATGGCCGAGGCCATGCGCTCCGAGATACTGGCCGCCAAGGACGACAGTGACAGCGTCGGCGGGGTCGTGGAGTGCGTCGTGGACGGGCTGCCGATAGGACTGGGGGAGCCGTTCTTCGATACCGTCGAAGGGGAACTGTCCAAGATGATGTTCGCCGTTCCCGGCGTGAAGGGGATAGAGTTCGGGGCGGGGTTCGCCGCCGCTGGCATGCGCGGCTCGCAGCATAACGATCCCTTCGTTCTGGTGGACGGCAAAGTGCGCACGGCCAAGAACGATGCTGGCGGGATCCTTGGGGGAATAACCAACGGCATGCCCGTGGTGTTCAGAGTGGCCATAAAGCCCACGGCGTCCATAGCCAGGGGGCAACGCTCGCTAAACGTGAAAAGCGGTAGGCAGACCGACCTTAAGATAGAGGGACGGCATGACCCGTGCATAGCGCCCAGAGCAGTGCCGGTGGTCGAAGCGGCCGCCGCCCTGGTCCTGGCGGACCTGAGCATGAGAGGTGGTACGGTTGACTGATTCCGTTGAAGGCATCCGATGGAAGATCGAGGAGATCGATAACGAGATCCTGGACCTGATCAAGAAGCGCATGAGCATCGCCTTGGCCATGGGCCACCAGAAGGTGGACAAGGCCATGCCGGTGCGGGACATGCGCGTGGAGGAACAGGTGCGGAACAGGTATCTGGCAAGGGCCAGGGAGGTCGGCATAAGCGACGCCGCGGCCATCGAGCTCTCGTCACTGCTGGTGCGCGAGTCGGTGGAAGCTCAGGCCCGTCTGCCCAGGCCGATGAAGCCGCGCAAGGTCCTGGTCGTTGGAGGCGGGGGAGCCATGGGACAGTGGCTTTGCCGCTTCTTCGACTCCCGCGGGCATGATGTGAAGGTCTTCGACGATCTGCCGGGCGGGGAGTTCAAGAACGTGAAGCTGGAAGCGGGGGTCAAGGATGCTGACGTCATCGCCGTCTCCTCGCACATATCTGCTACGGCCGAAATGCTGCGCAAGATATTCGCGCTCAAGCCGAAGGGGCTGGTGTTCGACATCGCCTCCGTCAAGTCACCGATAGTGGACGTGCTCAAGGAGGGCGCAGAACAGGGACTGCTGGTCTGCTCCATCCACCCCATGTTCGGGCCGAGCGCCTCGTTCATCTTCGCCCGGAACCTGATCGTTTGCAACTGCGGTTCCGATATCGCGGTGAACAAGTTCATGCCTTTGCTGAACGGCACCGGGGCCAACGTCATCGAGATGCCGGTGGAGGACCACGACAAGATAATATCGGTCGTGCTGGGCATGAGCCACGCCTTGAACCTGGCGTTCTTCGGAGCGCTAAGGGAGAGCGGGTTCTCTCACGAGGAGCTGCGCAAGGTGTCGTCGACCACCTTCGAGCGGCAGATGAACACCAGCGGAAACGTCGCGCGAGAAAGCCCAAACCTTTACTACGAGATCCAGCATCTGAACCCGCACAACCGGGAGATGCTGGAGAAGCTGATCGACGCCCTACGCGAGGTCCAGCAGGCCGGGTCCGATGACGATCGGACGCACATGATCAGGCTGATGCAAGAAGGTCGCAAGTATTTCGAGGTGAAGCAATGAAGAAAGTGCAGGTGGCGGTGCTAGGCGCCACGGGAATGATCGGGCAGAGGTTCGTGCAACTGCTGGAGGACCACCCCTATTTCGAGATAGGCGGCCTCTACGCCTCCGAGCGTTCGGAAGGCAAATCTCTCGGGGAGGTAATGAAGCTGAAGGGCATCCCCTTCCATGAGGATACCTTGAGCATGAGGATCGAGACCCTGGAGCCCAGGGCAATCGCCAAGCGCTGCCGGATGGCGTTCTCCGGACTTCCCTCGGACGTGGCCGGGGATTACGAGACGTCCCTGGCTCAGGAAGGTGTGGCGGTCTTCTCCAACGCCGCCTCCCACCGCATGGAGCCGGACGTGCCGCTGCTCATCCCGGAGGTCAACCCTGACCACCTGGAGCTGGTGAAGAAGCAGACCACCTTTGGAAATGGCGGGTTCATAGTCACCAACGCCAACTGCTCGACGACCGGTCTGGCCGTCCCGTTGCAGGCCATCTACAAGAAGTTCGGGCTGAGCGCCTGCTACGTTTCCACTTACCAGGCGGTATCCGGCGCCGGATACCCTGGAGTTCCGTCGCTGGACATCCTGGGGAATGTCGTCCCGTTCATCAGGAACGAGGAGGAGAAGATGGAGGAGGAGATCCACAAGATGCTCGGCGCCTACAAGAACGGCAAGGTCAAGTTCGCCGAGTTCGACATGATCGCCAGCTGCGCCCGCGTGCCGGTGATCGACGGCCACCTGGAGTCGGCCGTGCTCAAGCTGGGGAAGGAGGCGAACGCCGCCGCGGTCATCAAAGCTCTGGAAGCCTTCAAGCCAGAACCCCAGAAGCTGAAGCTTCCCACCGCTCCCCTTGAGCCGATCATCGTCCGCAAGGAGGAGAACCGCCCGCAGCCGGCGGCTGACGCGCTGGCCGGGGAACCGGAGCGAGCCAGGGGCATGGCCGTTTCTGTCGGCCGCGTCCGCGAGAGCAAAGGATATATCAAGTTCTGGTTGCTTTCCCATAACACCCTGAGGGGCGGGGCTGGCGGCTCGGTTCTGAACGCGGAACTGGCCGTGGCCAGGAAGCTCCTCTGAGGGGGTACCGGATGAAGCGGACGGTCGCGGAGATCAATCAGAAGATCAAGGACGGGGACGTGGTGGTCATGACCGCCGAGGAGGTCATATCCTACGTTCAGAGCGAGGGCGTGGAGCGCGCCGCCAAGGAGGTGGACGTGGTCACGACCGGCACCTTCGGCGCCATGTGCTCCTCCGGCGCCTTCCTTAACTTCGGTCACTCCGAGCCGCCGATCCGCATGCAGAAGGTCACCCTCAACGACGTTCCGGCCTACGGGGGCATCGCCGCGGTTGACGCTTACATCGGTGCCACCGAGCTCAAGCTGAACGATCATAAGGAGTACGGCGGGGCGCACGTCATCGAAGAGCTGATCTCCGGAAGGCCGGTGCGCCTGAAGGCGACGTCGGACGGCACGGACTGCTATCCGCGCAAGGACATCGATACCTACGTTTCCTTGAACACCGTCAACCAGGCCTATCTCTTCAATCCGCGTAACGCCTATCAGAACTACGCCGCCGGGACGAACTCGTCCGAGCGCACCCTTTACACCTACATGGGCAAGCTTCTGCCCAATTACGGCAACATCACCTACTCGAGCGCCGGACAGCTCTCGCCCTTGTTGAACGATCCGACATTGCGCACCATCGGGATCGGCACCAGGATATTCCTGGGCGGGGGCGTCGGTTACGTCGCTTGGGAAGGGACGCAGTTCCGGACCAACGTGGAGACCAAGTTCGGCGCCCCCATGGGCGGCGCCCGCAATCTCGCCACCATCGGCGACATGAGGTGCATGTCGCCTGAGTTCGTCCGGGCGCTGAACCTGCCTGGTTACGGTGTCTCCTTGGCCTTGGGCGTCGGGGTGCCGATCCCGATACTGGACGAGGAGGTCCTCAAGGCAACGGCGATAAGCGACGAGCAGCTCTTCTCGCCGCTGATCGATTACTCCATCCAATCCCGCAACCGAAAACCGATCAAGCACTTCTCCTACGCCGAGCTGCGCTCCGGGCGCGTGGAGCTCTTCGGCAAGGAGGTCAGAACCTCATCCTTATCCAGTTACCTGAAGGCAAGGCAGATCGCGGAGACCCTCGCCGAACGCATCGAGAGCGGAGAGTTCCTGCTCACCGAGCCGGTGGCGCCGCTGCCGGAGGACCGGGGCGTGGGCACGCTGGAAGTGCGCTCCAAAGAGGAGGCGGTCTGATGTCCAAGAAGAAGTTCCTGCTGGGCTTCAGCCCGGACATCGTCAACGAGCCTATCGTGTACCGGCTGGTCAAGGATTACGATCTCAAGATAAACATCCTGCGCGCCGAGGTGCGCGAGGTGGGCGGACGCCTGTTGATGGAGGTCGACGGGAAAGCGGCCAACATCAAGGAGGCCGCCCGCTATCTGAACGAGGCCAAGGTCGACGTTCAGGAACTGACCAACTACGTGGAGAAGAACGAGGAACGCTGCACCCATTGCGGCATGTGCATCTCCATCTGCCCGGTGGAAGCGCTCACCATGGACAAACCGGCCTGGAAGGTACGCTACGATTCGGAGAGGTGCATCGCCTGCGGCATGTGCATTGACGCCTGCCCTCCGGGAGCAATGAAGTTCAGGATATGAGGAGGCTTTTCCAGTTCAAGGAGACCGCCGCCACCATCGAGGCGGACGAGGAATACCTTACCCTGGCGGAGGACGCTCTGCTCAAGGCCCGCGAGCAGGTCGAGGTTTACATCGCCAAGGACCCTTACTTCAAGGCCACCTTCGACCCCTATCCGATGAGACCGGACATGGGCGAGGTGGTGAAGCACATGTGCAACGCCGCGGAGAAGGCCGACGTCGGACCCATGGCCGCCGTGGCCGGGGCGATCTCCCAGGAGGCGGTGAGCGCCATGGTCGAGGGGGGCTGCAAGCACTGCCTGGTCGATAACGGCGGCGACATAGCCATGCGCACCAATAGGACGGTCACGGTCGGATTGTACGCCGGAGAGTGCACGCCGAACTATCTGGCCATAGAGGTACCGGCCACCAAGAGGCTGCTCGGCATCTGCACGTCATCGGGCACGGTCGGGCCGTCCATTTCCTTGGGAAGGGCGGACCTGGCCACGGTCATCTCCGAGGACGTGGCGCTGGCGGACGCCTGCGCCACCAAACTTGGCAACCTCATAACCGAGGACGACCTGACGCTCATGGACCGCTCGATCCGCGAGGTCCTCTCGATCAAGGGCGTCAAAGGAGCTTTGGTCATGATCAACGGGAAGCTGGGCATGGGAGGCGACGTTCCGCGCCTGGTGCGCAGCGACGTTCCCCCTGACAAGATAACCCGCATCCGGTTCTAATCGACCGGCGACCATTTCAGAACGCTCACCGTGCGGTCCTCGCGCAGCGTGAATCGTCCGCCATGCGATTTTCTTCGCACGTTGTCGGCGATCGCGCCCCTCACTTTTTCGTCCACCTCATGGAACAGTGAAAAATAACGCACCAGATGATGCACCATGTCCTCTTCCGCCATCTCGGTCTCCTCGCGCACATCGAAGCGGCGCAGCGACGGGCCGCGGTCCATCTCCTTGAGGATGCGGTACGGGAAGATGGGATCGAAGCCCTCCATGGACATGCCCGGGTACCCAAGTTCCTCCCAGATGTCGAACGCCAGACGGTCGCCGGAGGAGCCGCCCAGGGACACGATGCAGCAGGTCCCGTCGCTCATGGCATCCATCCGCATCACCGAACGGATATCGTCCACCGCCGGGCAGAACGAGGAGAACACCAGGTCATAGCGACGTGCCGGCGAGAAATCCTCCCAGCTCTGGCACAGGAGATCGACGTTCCCCAGGCCCGAACATCTATCACGGGCCAAGGATAGCATGCCAGGCGATATGTCCACGCCCAGTACGAGGGAGCATTTCGAGGCCAGCATGGCCGTTAGCGAACCGGTCCCGCAGCCAATGTCCAATGCCGTTCCATCCTCGGGCAGAACGGACATGTCCTTCAGCAATCCCCAGATGCGCTCGTCTATGAGCGCCATCGATTCGCTGTCGTAGTCCTTGGACACCTCGTCCCAATGCTGCACCAGTCGCTGGCGGTCCACGGGGAACGTGCGATAGGGAGAATGGGAATTGGCCATCTCCCATATGTCCCGCCAATCCTCCACCATGTTCGGTCCAATCCAACCGTTTTATTTGAGAATTCGCTATTGCCGCCCGCAGGGAACGAACCGTTCCGGGAATGCGAACTTGGCAATATGTTCCTTCCTGGCGCGGGCGCACGACCAGAGTGTCAGTAATTATAAGTAGCAATTGTCCATTGTTGGGAAATGCCAAGGGTTATCACATGACACTGAGGCTGGCCATACCCAACAAAGGAAGGCTTAGCGAGAGGTCCATAGAGATCCTCAAGCAGGCCGGACTGGAGATCGAGAACGGCGACGAGCGCAGGCTCTACGCCAATGTCAAACGCCAAGACCTGGCGGTCATGTTCCTCCGGGCCCAGGACATCGTCAGGTTCGTGCACAAGGGAGCGGTGGACGTCGGCATCACCGGCTACGACCTCGTGCTCGAATCTGGACTGGACGTCGTTGTTCCTTATCATCTCAACTTCGGACGCTGCCGTTTGTCCGTGGCGGTTCCGGATTCAATGAGCGTGAAGAGGCCGGAGGACCTTCCGGACGATCTGGTCGTGGCCACCTCCTTCCCGAACCTCACCAAGCAGTACTTTGAGAAGCTGGGCAAGAGGGTCGAGATCACCTCCATCGCCGGAGCGGCCGAAATAGCCCCGTTGCTCGGGGTGGCCGACATCATCGTGGACCTGGTCTCCAGCGGTTCGACGCTGAAGATGAACCACCTGCGCGAGCTGGCGGTCATAGCGGAATCGCAGGCCGTGGTCATCGCCAACCGCAATGCGTACGAGGGATGCGAACAGCAGGTGCAGGAGATAATCTCCGCCATGCTCAGCGTCACCGAGGCGGAGAACAAGAAGTACCTCATGGCCGACGTCCCCAAATCCTCGTTGGAAGAGGTCAAGAAAGCGTTCCCCGGAATAGCCGGACCGACCATCATGAACATCATCGGCCGGGACGATGTCGTGGCGGTGCACGTGGTGATCGATAAGACGGACGCGTTCGATGCTATCAACAAGCTCAAGCGCATGGGCGCCACCGGCATTCTGCTCACGCCGATAGACCGCATGGTCCCCTGAGGTGTCCACATGAACAAGGACTGGATACGATCTACCTGCCGGGACCTGCAGCTCTACTATAACCCCAAGGTCGGGAACAAGCTGCGCATGGACACCAGCACCAACGCTCTGGGCGCGAACCCCGCCGGGCAGAGGGAGCTGGAGGAATGCACCAAGCTGAACGTGGGACAGTATCCCAACACCTACGGCGACGATCTGCGGGGCGAGCTGGCCAGGCTCTACGGGATGGATCCCAATAATTTTGTCGTCGGCAACGGTTCCGACGAGGTGCTGGACATCATCATGAAGACGCTCGTTGAACC
>JBFYNB010000031.1:0-17690 GCA_041304605.1 Methanomassiliicoccales archaeon | reverse complement strand
GGCCAGGAGCGGGCAGGGCGGGCTGAGCCTTTCGGATGTGTACTCGTCACTTCCCGAGAGGGACATCGCCCAGGCCAAGCGCGTCCTCGGCTACATCGAGGGCGTGAACGACATCGACTTCACCTACGTGATGCCGGACCAGGAGACGGAGAAGTTATTGCGGACCGCGCTGAACATGCCGGAGGAGAAGCGCAACCTGTTCTCGCTGATGGAAGGACTGAACATCGGCGTCTACAAGGCTCGTAACATCCTGGCGATAATCAATTCCTTGAAAACAGGCGAGCGCCCGGCGCCCATGCCCCGTTCCAAGGGACAGAGGAACCCGCCGGCGCAGCGTCCTACGGACGACCTGTTCGTGGAGCAGCCGCGCAAGAAGAGGCCGGAGAAGGGCCCGGACGCGGTCATGCTACCGAGCGGCAACGACCGGTACGACCGCGACGGGTTGCGCCTCTTCGGCCAGGAGGAGCGGGACCTCTACGATTCCATCTATCCCGAGAAGGAAAAGAAGAAGAAGCCGGAGAAGCTGGACGACATGCAGGGGCGGAAATGCCTGTTCCACGGCGCTCTGGCGGTGTCCACATGTCCGAACTGCAGTAGCATGCTGTGCAAGGAATGCCAGACCGGTGGAAAATGCCCGCGCTGCGGCTTCGCCCTCGGTGGAAAGGCGCCGAAAACGGAGGAAGCGGTAGCGCCGGAACCATCCGAGCCTGAGGAACGCGACTGGAGCCGGCTGTGATCAGTAGTCGGAGATGTCCGACTTCATAAGCTCCCTTAGGAGCACCGTGGCATAGCAGCCCTTGCCTAAAAAGAACGAGGCGGTGTACTCGTCCTCCGAGATGTCCAGTTTAAGGTCGCGGTACTCGCATATCAGCTCCCGGCGCGAACCGCGGGAGGAGCAGTGGGGTATCGCCGGCACCAGGAAGTCCCTTGGCGATAGGCCTTCCTTAGCAATGGCGGCGCGCTCGATCTCGCCCATCTCCCCTTCCGCGATGACCGACTCGGAACCGAACAGCGTCGCCGAGACGAACGCCCGGCGGTCCCGCACCTGACGTTCGACGAGGTCCAGGTTTATCTTTGTAACTGGCACCTGTTTGTCGTGATCAGGATTTCCGTCCTTGTCCGCCGGCAGCACCACGTCCCCGACGACAGGGGCGTTCAAAGGTATCCCGCGGCGCATACGCTCCGACAGTATCAGATTGAAGATGTAGGACTGGTAGGCGTGCACGAACATCATCTGGAGGTTCTTAGGGAGCACGCTTATCGCCCCGGCGTAATCGCCCGGGTTGCGGTCCAGGAAGCCGATGACCATCCTCTCGAACGTGAGCTTCCAGGGAAAATCACGGAGGGCCGCGGTGTAATCACGATCACGTTGCAGAGCTTCTCGCGCAGCGCGGGACTGCTCGTCCTCCTCCTCGCTAGGATTTCCGATGTAGAGGAGCACGGCCTGCTCCAGGTCGCCCTTGACTATCGCCCGGCCGACCAGGTGCGTTACCGGCCGCACCGTTCCGAAGCGCTGCACGCCGAAGAAGTTAGGAAAGCCGTTCAGTTCCTTGAGGGCTGATTCGGTGCCTTGCAACGAGGAACGCAATTCCTCGCCTCTCAGCACGGTGTCCCTCACCCTGATCTTGAAGTTGTTCCCGACCAGGTCGCCGATGGTCATGCCCCGCTTGGCCATGTAAGCTCCTTCCACCATGACCTGGGAAAGGCGGATCGCCATCACGTCCGCGACCGGCGCCTCGAAGGACATCAGCTGGCTGGTGACGGCCCGCTTGTCCTTGGTGCCCGCGAAGCCCACCAGGTTGCGGGATATGCCCAGGATCTTGGACATTTGCCGTATGAGACGGTTGGTCTCCCAGTTGGTGGCTGTGACTCTAGCTACGCACACCTTTCCGTCGAGCTTTTCCGGCGGGTACTTGGACACCTCATCGACGATGAAGTCCTCCGCCTCGACCTTGAGCTTGCCGCCGCTGCCGGCGGTGTCGGAAAAAAAGACCTCCAGCCCAATTTCCTTTTCGCGCTGAGCGCTGGGCTGCACCATGAAATTACTTCAATTCCTTCTGCAAGGCTTCCCTGGCCTCTTTATACTCGTTGGTCAGGGACTTCGCCGTCTTCTTCAGGGCCGACTGGGGCTTGCCGGTCTTGACCCGGATGTAGAGGGTGGGGTCTTCCATCTGGGCGTGCCCGATGGTGTACTTAACCTCGGCCACGTCCTTGTCCTCCAACAATCCCTGCACCAGGGGAGTGATCAGCGTCATGTCCGCTCCTTTGATGCGGACCTTGATGGAGTCCTTTTCCTTCTCTAAGAGCTCGATCTCCATGAAATGGACCAATATGGGAGGGGGCTATAAACCTTTTGACTCACTCCACGCGCTTGAGCTGCGCCTGGTACATGCCGAGCAGCTCCTGGCTGGTGGTGGCCTCCCTGCCCTCCTTGTCGTCCCGGAAACGCCCGGTGAACCTCGGGAACCGAATGGCCAGGCCGGAATCGGGACGTATGGCTCCAAAGGAGCAGGTATGTATCGGCGATAGCGTTATCTCCGCTCCGCGCACCTCCAGCACCTGCCGCGGCTGGAACCAGTAGTCCGCCTCCATCTTCGAGTCGACCATATGGTGCTTCTCTGCAATGCGGTCCACGGCAAGCATCTCCAGCAGCTTGGCAAGGTTAGCGTCGTCAAAACCGGACCCCAGCTTGGAAACGGTCTGGAAACGGTCCGTCACGGTATCGTAGGTGGCCATGAGCAGGGCGCCGTAGAAGCCCTTGCGCTTCCCGCGGCCGGCGAAGGCGCCGACGACCACCAGGTCGACCGTATCGTTCATTTCCGAACGGTACTCCTTCTTGTACTTGATCCACAGGAAGCCGCGGTTGCCGGCGCGATAGACGGACGTATCCGATAACGATTTGGCCATAAGCCCCTCGCAGCCGTCCTTGATGGCCTCCTGGAAGAAGGCCTGAGCTTCATCAGCGGAAGACAGCACTCGTATCTCGGAAAGCGTTACGGAATCGTCCCCCTCCACGACGGACATCAGCGCTTCGCGGCGCTGCAGGAACGGTCGGTCGGTGAGGTCCTCGCCGTTCTTCAGGATGCAGTCGAAAAGGCAGAGCTTGACCGGATAGTCCTCGATGGCCTCCTCGACTCCGTACTTGCGGCCGCGGCGGTGGGACACCTCCTGGAACGGTAAAAACTCGCCAGTGTTCTGGTCCACCGGGACGCATTCCCCCTCCAAGATGGCGCTCTCCGCCTTGATCGTTCTTTTCAGCCCTGCCACCACGTCCGGGAACTGCGTCGTGAGTTCGTCCAGCTTGCGTGAGTATAGTCGAACCTCTCCCTTGCAGATGTGCGCCTGCAGCCGGACACCGTCGTACTTGTACTCGAAGGCGCAGGTCCCGCCCATCTTCTCCAGTATCTCCTCGGGGGAGGACATCCGCTCGGCCAGCATGGCGCGCAACGGGCGATTCACCTGCACGTGGATGACCTTTACGCCCTCCAGCCCGTGCAGGGCCATCTCCTCCGCGACCAATCCCAGGTCGGAGGAGACGTTGAACGCCCGTTCGACAGCGTCCCGATCGTCCTTGGTGGCGAACGCCACCGCCAAAGCGTCCAGCACGGTCATGGACGATACGCCCAAACGCATCCGCCCGGTGATGACCCGGGAAAGGAACTTGGCCTCCGAGGAAGAGGCGTCGCTCAGCAGCTTGGACATGAGCTTGATCTTGAGGTCCTGGGAGCCGTTGCCTTCGGCCTTGGCGATGGACTCCAGGGTCTGATAGGCTCTCTTCAGCGTCAAAGGTTCGGAGAACAGGGTGGTCTGCTTCTTGTTCTGGAACGCCTTTTGCGCCACTATTCCAGGGTCGCCCTCCTTCAGCATCAGGTCCTGGACGAACGATTCCCCGGCCCCGGAGGCGAAGGTGATGGCCTTCAGGATCATCTTGTCCGCCATGCCCAGCTTCAGGGGGTTGAAATCGGGATAAAGCTGCCCCTGGGTGAGGTACACCGCCATCCTTATGTCGGAAGGTTCGAACCGACGGAACGCCTCCGCCAGGATCTCGGTCATCTCCAGCCTGGAGGAGGTGGCCTCCAACCTCTCGTAGGTGTCGGCCAGTTCCCGGAACAGCATGCTAAAGCCAACGGTTTGCGATTATTTAACTGCTCAGAACCCGTCCAGGGTCTTCTGCCTCTCCTGTTTCGTTCCCGGGTCACCGGCCAGCTCGTTCTTCATCGTCTCCAGGCGGCGGCGCATGGCCTTCTCCTTGTTCAGAGACGAATAGTAGTATGCCTCGTCCCGGGTCCCCCGGGTGATGAAGATGACCACGTTCCCCGCCCGGGAACGCCCGGTGCGGCCGCGCCTCTGGATGCTTCGAATTTCTGACGGGACCGGCTCGTAGAACACGACCAGGTCGGTGCTCGCGACATCTAAACCTTCCTCCCCCACGGAGGTGGCGACCAGCACGTTGAACTCCCCTTCCCGGAAGCGCTGCAGGACGCCCACCTGTTCCTTCTGCTTGAGCCCTTTCTCTCCCTTGCTGTCCGACTGCCCGACCAGCTTCGCTACCTTGGCCCCTTCCACCTTTCCGAGCTTGCTGGCCACGAGATCGCAGGTGTCCCGGTAGTGGGTGAACACCAGTATGCGCGATTCCGGGTGGTCGGTCAGCTGGCGCGCCACCACGCCCATCACCCGGGACATCTTGGGATGTTCCGCCTTCACCGCCTGCGCCTCGTCGAAGATCCTCTGGAAGTGCTCCGAGGACACTATGTCCCTGGACGCCTTCGAACCGGCGTCCGAGGAAGCCTCGTCCTTGATGCGCTGCAGATACGCGCGCAGGGCAGACATGCCCTGGGTCTCCACAAGATCGATGGCGTGCTCCACCTTCACCGCCTTGGCCTGGGCGCTCAGGGCGTTGAACAGGGTCCTGGTCTTCTCTCCCCCGCGGATGCGGGCCTGCCAGACGGCGGCCATCTCTATGAGATAGCGTTTGTTCAGCACCCGGTCCTTGTCCACGACCTCCAGGGCGACCAGCTCGCGGATGTACTGTTCGTATAGCGTATGGATGGATCGCGATAGCGCTTTCATCTCCGGTGGCAGTTCCACCTCCACCCAGTCCATGCTGATGGACTGCACGTACTTGGCCACGTCCGGATCTCTTTCCGTGCGAACCTCGATGTCCTTGATGTTGAGGTTCGTGCACACCTCCTGGATCTTGGCCTTGTCGCTGCCGGGCGAGGCGGTCATTCCTAGGACCAGTCCATCGTAGTCCTGGTATGCCTTGGCGACATCCACGTATGCGTAGTTGCCGACGGCACGATGCGCTTCATCGAAGATGATGAGCTTGACGTCCTTGAGGTCCAGGCGGCCGTTCTTCAGGTCGTTGGAGACCACCTGGGGCGTGGAGGTGATGATATCATGCTCCAGGAAGGCCAGTTCCCTATCCAAGGGATCGACCTCGCCGGTCATCATGGCGATGCGCTTCCCCTCGATCATGTTCTGCATCGTCTGATAGTGCTGCTCGACCAAAGGTCTGGTCGGCGCGAGAAAGAGCACCTTGCCGCCCTTGGACTGCAGCACGTGGGCGATGACCATGGCCGCCACGACCGTCTTTCCCAGGCCGGTAGGGAGCACCAGGAGCGTGCTGGAGCGAGCGGCGCGCCTGGCCAGGTCGACCTGGTAATCTCGCTGCTGCACGCACTGCCGCTTGATCAGAGGGTGCTCAAAATACACGATGGGTTATGGTCATGGGAATAATAAAAGAAAAGGGATTGGTGAAGGGATTTAGTGGCAGCCGCCGCCGCAGGAACCGCAGCTGCTGGAGGCGTTGGGGTTGTTGACGACCAGGCCGGATCCGTAAGGCGTCTCGACAAAGTCCACGGTGCAGGCGTCCAGGACCTCCTTGGTCTCCTCGTCGTAGTAAACGGAGAATCCGTCCAGCTTCTGCTCTATGTCCCCTTCCTTGGCGTCCTTTTGGAAGGACATGCCGAACTGGGCGCCAGAACAGCCCATTCCGGCCAGGTAGATCCTGATTCCGAAACCGGACTTTTCGTTCTTGGCTATTAGGTCCACGATGTACTTGCTAGCTTCCTCGGTAACAGTGACCATGTATACCTTTCTCCTGAAGGTTTCAAAACAACAGCACCTATTTAAACAATTGTATGGAAACCCCGCGCTGGAACATGATATCAGGGTGCATGGCCACTGTCCTGGACCAATGACGATTCACCAATGAAAGGCGAACAGTTCCCTATCCTTAATCTAGGGGTTCGCCATACACAACCGATGCGCTGCCGCTTAATGCAGAGGTCCGACCTCCCCGAACTCGTTTCAATGAGCCGGGAGAACATGGCCGCCATCATCATGTCCTCCTGGGGCGAGGAGTGGAAGGACGAGCAGCTGATGGACCTTCTGCTCGACCAGAGGGTGGAAACCAATGTGCTGGAAGGGGAGGACGGCATAGAGGCCTACTACTGCGTCGAGGATATCGACGAGTACATCTTCATCTCCTCTTTCCAGGTCCGGCGTAACTTTCAGAAAAAGGGATTGGGGACCCTGATGCTGGACATGATCGAGGAAAAGGCGCGCAAGGATGGCAAGGCCGAGGTGGAGCTGTGCGTCCAATCCACCAACGAAAGGGCCAAGGAGTTCTATTACTACCACGGCTACGACCTCATGTACCGCAACGGCAACAATCTGGTCATGCGCAAGAAGCTGGACCGGTTCAAAGATTTTAAATCGTGACGGAGGCATGAGGCCTATCGGTGATCACCACGACCTTCCGCTGTCCGGCCCTCCTGCTGTTCGTCCTCTCGGTCTCCCTGCTGCTCATCCTGCCCCCGGGACTGTGCCTGGACCCGCCGCCGCAAGGATTGCAGGCTACGATCGGTAGCGATTACGTGGACCTGAACTGGCAACCGGTCCCGGAAGCGCAATATTATCTCCTATACAGAGGGAACCAAATGGAGATGGAGGTGTTGGCCAATGTTTCCCACCCCTTCACCTCGTATCACGATGGGGCTCTGGAGGACGGTTCCTCGTTCACCTACTACGTTACGGCGGTGAGCGCAGAGAACGAGAGCTCCCCCAGCAACAGCGTCTCCGTTACCGTTCCTTCAAAGGTAAGGCAGGATGTGTTCGTGCCGGTACTGGCCATCGTGCTCTCGGTCATAGCCATCCAGATATGTGCGATCATGATCATGGCCACGTTCAAGGGCAAGATGCGCCTGAAATGATCAGGACACCCTCTCTAAAAGGTGGTCCAGGAACAGCTCGCCGCTTCCGGTCGGTATCCGCGCTCCGGCGGCCTTGGGGTGCCCGCCGCCGTCAACCCCGTTCTCACTGGTGAATTCCTCAACGAAGCGGCCGAGGTCCACGCTCTCCCGGATTATCCCACGCACAGAGACTGAGGAATACTTGCCGCGCGGGTTGATCATCACCGCGTAGCCGCAGCCGCGCCGGTGCGCCACCTCGACCAGCGCCCGGGTACCGAAGCCGTACAAGGTGCGGTTGCGGTCCATCTCGTCCATGATCCCCAGGGGGCCGCGGACCTTGATGCTGCTGTCGACCTTGGCCAAAGCGCGAGGCCAGCGCTTCTCGTTGACCACCTGGATGTATCTCCTCTTCACGGAATCCACCTGGGAGGGCCAAACTCCCTGAGCGAGCGCTTTTGCGGCGATGTAGCGGAAGCGATCGTCGTCAATTATCAAACGCCAGGCGAAGTCCAGGACCATCGATTCCTGGTCCACCCGCTGCCTTCCGTAACGCCTCATCTCCTCGTCCAGGAGCGGCGTGGGCATGTACTCCACCAGGTCTGCCACGGCCACCAGCTTACGCAACCTTACTTCGGGTTGAAGGTGATGGAACAGTACGTTCGCAGCGCTCACTCCCTCCTTCACCAGGGTGGTGCAGTCCACGGCCAGGGACGAAGGGTGATGATCGACCAGCGTGAGCGACTGGCAGGGCCTCTTGGCCCGAACCGCCTCCACGAGATCGGGCACCGGGGCGATATCGACCAGGTATATCTGGTCCGAGGAGGTGTCCAGCGAAAGGACCTTCGCTCCGGCGGTGGGCGAGGTGACGAACGTTACCTTGGCCGAAGGGAACCTGTTCAGGAAAATAGCGGCAGAAACGATGCCGTCAACGTTGCCCCTGGTGATGATATGCTTGTCGCGGTCATCCCTGGAAAAGCAACCTTGTCCCATCCGGTGAACAAAATGGGACTCCAGACTAGATAAATCTATTGTAAAATATGTAATTTCTAATATTGTCTCGAGCTAGGCTTATAAATTCGGTCAATAGATACCAGTACACGCGTAGCCTGCACCTACTATCACCGGTTATATGGCGGTCAGGCGGCTCGGTCCTTTGGTGAATAAGTGACGGACATATCCTATTGGGGGAACAGCCGTATCAGCGGCCAGGAAAGCGAACTGCAGAGGTGCTTCGCCCGGGTGGGCGCCGAGCACGGGTTCACCGACGTGAACGCCAGCTGGGAGCGGTTCAAGGAGTTCAAGGCCACCTGGAAGCGGTGCTCGACCAGCGCGGAGCTGCACATCACTGATTATATGAAAGAATCAGGCGAGGGCCTCATCACCGACCTGGCCCGGGGAATATTCGGGCGCATGGGCCGAGGCGGAGTGAAGGAGATATACTCCGAGAGGTTGAAGCAGCACTTCCTGAGCCCGGAGTTCATCCTGAGGAACCAACCGTTATACCTGAGAAGGAGCAGGAACCTGGCTTACGCTCAGCAGGGCCGGGTGCACGACCTCCGGACGCTGGAGCAGGACCTGCACGATCTCGGTCTGGTAAAGAGGGTCCCGCACGCCTACATCTCCTGGACCAAGGGGGACAACCGTCAACGCGTAGGTTATTGCAGCGTGATCATGCGTGTCGTAGCTATCAGCAGGGTGCTGGACCGCAAGGAGATACCTTCGTTCGTTCCCAGTTACGTCCTCTATCACGAGCTGATACACCTGGAGAACGGGCTGCGCTTCGGATCTTACCACGATCGCGAGTTCCGGGAGAGGGAACGCATTCACCCGCATCACGAAGAGGCGGAGAGGTGGCTGAGGAGGATCGTCGCCGACCCTCAGTTTCGGTGAGCAGGGCAGAACGCTTTTAAACGGATAACGACAAACGACAGGTGATGGAGATGCGCAAGACCATCAAGATCAACGAGCTGAAGGCGGGCGGTACGGTGGACGACCTGTTCGCGGTACGCTTCAAGAAGCCAGTGGCGGCTTACAAGAACGGTTTCACGTTCCAGATGTGGGTCTCCGACGCCGGCGGGGACATCGCGGTGAAGTACTGGGGCGAGAAGGACGAGAAGAGCGTAAAGGCACTCTTCGACACCATCGCCAAGGGCTCGGTGGTCAATGTAAAAGGCAAGGTCACCGAATACAACAACGCCCTGGAGATCCATGTCAATCCCTCCTCGGGCGATCTGCTGAAGGCTTTAAAGGAAGGCGAGTTCGAGGTGGCCGATTTCGTGGCCACCACGACCGAGGATATTGAGCAGATGAGGTCCCAGCTCTTCATCATCATCAGGAAAATAAAGGATATCCATCTCAGACAGCTGCTCGAATCTTTCTTTGGCGACGAGGAGTTCGTCAAGCAGTTCTGCTTCTGTCCCGCGGCCATCACCCATCATTCCAATTACATCGGGGGGCTGCTGGAGCACACCCTTCGCGTCGCCCGGACCTGCGACCACTACGCGCTGCAATATCCGGACCTGGACCGGGACCTCTTGATCACCGGGGCCATATTGCACGACATCGGGAAACTTCGCGAGTACACCGTTAGCAGCATCATCGGCGCCACGGACGAAGGCCGGCTCGTCGGGCACCTGGTGATCGGGGCGGGAATGGTCAATGACGCCTGCCGGCTGCTCGGGGACTTCCCTCCCGAACTCAATCTAAAGGTCCAGCATCTTGTGCTGTCCAGTCATGGCACGAAGGAATTCGGATCTCCCAAGGAGCCGCTCTTCCCCGAGGCGCTTGCGTTGGCCATGGCCGACCTATCCACGACCAGGATCGAGGAAATGTTGCTGGTCAAGAAGACCGCCAATACAGAGGATGACTGGGTGCAGGACAGGAACCTGGGGTCGGTTTACCTCAAGTGAGGGGATCCGCCACCGCCCATCCACGATCTATTATTATTAATGTTATGTTATTAATAAAACGTAACATTTATTAGCAACGTGCGTAAGTATATCTCAAAATCGATGCGGATGACACTCGCGCACCGGTCGTATTGTTAAGGCTTTAGGGATGTTCGTTCGTTGAAGTCGCTAACATTCCATGCGATAATTTGTGTCAACCCCAGATCATCGATGTTCGCCAAAGAGGTGAAGGATGACCAAGGAGTTCAGCTGGCACGACATTGAGATATCCGAAGCGTTTGACAGGTTAGGTTCTTCTCCCAACGGTTTGAGCGAGGCCGAGGCAAAAAAACGGCTGCTTGAATTTGGGAAGAATGAGCTGGATGAATCTGGGGGCATTAACCTATGGCACATGCTTTTGGAGCAGTTACGCAACCCTCTGAACTTCGTTCTGATCGCCGCCGCGCTAATATCTTTCTTCGCCGGTAAGACCCTGGACACCATGGTCATCGCGATAATCATCGTGTTCAATACGGCCATGGGCTTCATCCAGGAGTTCCGGGCCGAGAAGGCCTTGCAAGCCCTGAGGTCCATGGTCACTCCGGAAGCGGAAGTGCTCAGGCCTTGCGACATGGCGAAAGGGGAGTGCGAGGAGATCCGGGTCAAGGCCGAGCACCTGGTTCCCGGGGATGTGTTGTTGCTGGAGGCCGGTGACAAGGTCCCCGCCGACGCCCGCCTTTTCGAGGCGGCCAACCTGGAGGTGGACGAGTCCATGCTCACCGGGGAGTCCACCACGGTGCGCAAAGGCATTGAGCTGATGTCCTCCGGATCGGCGGTGGCCGACCGCAAGAACCTGGTCTATTCCGGCACGATCATCACCCAGGGGCGGGCCCGGGCCGTGGTCTATTCCACCGGAATGAGGACGGAGATCGGAAAGATAGCCCAGCTCATCGGAAGCACCGAAAGGGCGGAGACACCTATCCAAAGGAGGACCAAGGACCTCAGCAAGAAACTGGGGGCCTTCGCCCTCTTGACCAGCGTGATCACCCTCACCGTAGGTTTCCTCAAAGGGTTCGAGTTCACTGAGATGTTGCTGTTCGCCCTGGCATCGGCCGTGTCGGCCATCCCCGAGGGGCTGCTGGTGGTTCTGACCATAACCCTGGCCATCGGAGGTCACCGCATGGTGCGTCGCCATGCCCTGATAAGGAAGCTGCAGGCAGTGGAGACCCTGGGATCGGTCACCACCATATGTACCGATAAGACCGGGACATTGACCACCAATCAAATGACCGCGCGCAGGGTATTCGCGGGCGGGAAGGACATAAGCATCTCCGGGGCCGGGTACGTTCCGGAGGGTGAGTTCACTTCGGGGAAGGAACCGGTCGACCCCTCCGAAGGGGACCTGGTATCCTTGCTGAGGGCCAGCCTGCTCTGCAACGATTCCCGATTGCGCCTGCACGAGGTGGATGAGGGTTCCAGGTGGGAGATAGCCGGAGACCCCACCGAGGGAGCCCTGGTCGTTGCCGCGCGCAAGGCTGGATTATTGCACGAGGAAGAGAACAGGAAGTATCCGCGGGTGGAAGAGGTTCCCTTCGACGCCAAACGCCGCTTCATGGCCACGTTCCACCACTCACAAGGAAAGGTCCTGATACAGGTCAAGGGCGCTCCAGAGACGATACTGGGGATGTGCGAGTTCATCCAAGAGGCGGGAAAGGTCAGGAGCATGACCGCCGAGGACCGCAAGGCCATAATGGACCGCAGCGGTTCGATGGCCGAGGACGCCCTGAGGGTGCTCGGCGTGGCCTCCCGAACCATCGAGGAGGGTGAGCTCAAGCCGGTAAAGCAGAGCATGATGGAGTCCGGGGAGAAACTGACGTTCCTGGGTCTGATAGGAATGATCGACCCTCCCCGGCCAGAGGTGAAGAGGGCGGTGGGCCTTTGCCACCAGGCCGGCATCAAGGTCATAATGTGCACGGGGGACCACAAGAAGACCGCCGAGGCCATCGCCCGGGAGCTGGGCATACTGAAAGGTGACCAGAGGGTGGTGGAAGGGCAAGAGCTGGATGGCATGGACGCGGCGACCCTTGACGCCATGATACTCGACGTGGCGGTTTTCGCCCGGGTATCGCCCAGGAACAAGCACTCGATAGTTGAATCGCTCCGACGCAGGGGTCATATCGTGGCCATGACCGGGGACGGGGTGAACGACGCCCCGGCGCTCAAGGCGTCCAACGTCGGGATATCCATGGGCATCACCGGTACGGACGTTACCAAGGAGACCGCGGACATGGTACTGACCGACGACAACTTCGCCACCATAGTCAACGCGGTGGAGGAGGGAAGGGTGGTCTTCGAGAACATCAGGAAGGTGGTGAAGTACCTGATCACCACCAACACCGGGGAGATAATCACCATACTGGGATTCCTCCTGCTGCTGGCCGGGACCAACGGCATCGATTTCCTGATCCTCACGCCAATCATGATCCTGTACATCAACCTGGTGACCGACGGTCTGTTGGACAAGACCCTAGCCATGGAGCCCGGCGAACCGCACATCATGGACGAACCGCCCCGCTCCCCGGATGCCAGGATCATCACCTTCAAGATGGTCCAGAACATCTTCATCCTGGGCGTTACCATGGCTATCGGGACCCTGTTCCTGTTCGACCGGGCCTTCTCCAGCCTGTCCGATCCGCAGGAGGCCCAGGCCAAGGCCATGACCATGGCCTTCGTGACCATGGCCATGTTCCAGGTGTGGAACGCGATGAACTGCCGTTCCCGGACCCAGTCCGTCTTCAGGATGAAGCTGACCGGGAACCGCTACCTGCTGATGGGAATGGCCGCCTCGGCCTCCCTGCTGTACCTGGCCACCGAACTGCCGTTCTTCCAGGCCGGGCTGGACACGGTGTCCCTGTCGGCCTGGGACTGGGCCGCGGTGGTCCTGGTCTCCAGCAGCATCCTGGTGGTGGAGGAGGTCAGGAAGTTCATACAGGCCAGGATGGGCGGCTGCAAGGCCTAGGTTGCAAACCTCTTTCAAATATTTTTTTTAAAAAATATTACGAGGTAGGATAACGATTGGAAAAATCGCTACCACCGAAGGTGACCAGGTGCAGGACAGGAACGTGGAAAGCGTGTATCTGCGGTGACATCTGGGAGAGCATCCGATAACAAGTTTTATGCTGTATGATTTCCTAGATTCGTTGCGGGGAAGTTGGATGAAATTTGATCACCGATTCCTGTTCAAGGTCTTCCTGCTGGCAGCTCCGTTCGCGTTGCTGATATGGATGATCGTATTGAAAAATAGCATGAACACCGGTCTCATCGACCCTGCCCTCGAGTTATTATTCGGGCTCCCCCTCGCCTTGATTATTCTCATGGTCATCGTTATGGTCTCGGCATTCATCGAACAATCCAGGGGCCAGCCCGTTCCCATGTCCAGGTTCGGACTGTATCTGGTCATTACCGTGGTCCTGGGGTTTGCGACATCCTTCTTTTTCTGGATAATCAACCTCGGGTTCACCAGCTGAAAAGAGATGTAATGGGTGTGCCCCCCGCCCTAACAGATCGGTTCACGGCCGCGGCGGACCGCGCTCCCCGCACTGACCCGGGCAGGGGGTTCGTTGTCGTGCCCCGGGGTTGTCCTCCAGTCATGACGCGATGTCGCATCGCAGTTCCTGCAGGGACCTATCGGCGCACTGTGCACCGCCAGACTATTGTAGGGATCATGATCACCCTCATTTTTACTGGCGGCGCTTCTCATCACGCACACCGGGCATATCAATGTTGCGGGTTCGACCGCAAAGGATATGACCGCCGCCCAGCCATTCCGTATCCAGATGCGAGAGCTATTCGAGCCGGCTAGCGTGGCGGTGATCGGCGCTT
Source organism: Methanomassiliicoccales archaeon (assembly GCA_041304605.1). Classification (GTDB taxonomy): domain Archaea; phylum Thermoplasmatota; class Thermoplasmata; order Methanomassiliicoccales; family UBA472; genus UBA472. Next base: position 3,724 of record JBFYNB010000031.1, on the reverse strand, counting down.
CAGCCGAGAGCAACAAGGTAGGAAACATCATCCTGGGAAATATCATAGAATCAGGTTTCCAGGGTCCGCTCTACCCCATCAACCCCCGTTACGAAGAGGTCCTGGGGCTGAAATGCTATCCCCGCATCACCGACGTTCCCGGGCCGGTGGAGATGGCCGTGGTCGTCGTTCCCGCCAAGTTCGTCCTGCAGGTCATGGAGGAGTGCGGGCAGAAAGGGGTCAAGGCCGCCGTCGTCATCAGCGCCGGGTTCAAGGAGGTCGGTCTGGAGGGCGCCAAGCTCGAGAAGCAGCTGGGCGAGATAGCGCACCGCCACGGGATGCGGGTACTGGGCCCGAACTGCCTGGGTCTGGTGAACACGCATCATCACATGAACGCCACCTTCGCCCAGGAGGGGCCGAGGGAAGGCAACATCGCCATTTCGTCGCAATCAGGCGCCATCTGCGTGGTGGTCCTGGACTGGGCGGCGAACATCAATATCGGATTCTCAAAGTTCATCAGCGTCGGCAACAAGCTGGACATCGACGAGGGGCATCTTCTCGAATACCTTCGCGAGGACCCTCATACGAAGGTGATAGGCATGTACATCGAGGGGACCGACCGGGGAAGGGAGTTCCTCAGGCAGGCCGAGCTCACCACCAGGGTGAAGCCGGTGATCGCCCTGAAGGCTGGGCGCACCAGCAGCGGAGCGAAAGCGGCATCCTCCCACACCGGCGCGATGTCCGGGAGCGACAAGGTGTATGACGCGGCCATGCGCCAGGCTGGCGTGGTCCGGGTCAAGAACATCGAGGAGATGTTCGACCTGCTGCAGGCTTTCTCGACGATGCCTTTGCCTGACGGCGAAGGGGTGGCCATCGTCACCAACGCTGGCGGCCTGGGCGTGATGGCCGCCGATGCCTGTTCCGATAACGGACTTACGTTAGCGTCCTTCGAGGCGGCGACCATCGAGAAATTGAAACAGAAGCTTCCGCCCGCCGCCAGTCTGTACAATCCTATCGACGTGGTCGGTGATGCGGACGCCGAGCGCTATGATCACGCCATCCGCACGGTCATGGACGATCCGAACGTGGCGTGCGTCCTAGCGCTATTGGCGCCGACGGACCTGGTCGACATCTCATCAGTGGCAAGAACGCTGACCGCGTTCGCCGGTTCCTCGCCGAAACCGATCGTGACCTCCTTTGTCGGCGGAAAGGAGATGATGGCCCCGATCGACATGCTCAAGGCCGCCGGAATTCCGAACTATCCCTCTCCGGACAGAGGCATTCGGGCTCTAGCGGCAATGGTGGAGCACCGCCGTAGCCTGGACCGCAAGGAATCACACGTCGTGAAACCGACCGACGCTGACCACGAGGCGGTGCGCGAAGTCATATCGTCAGTGCGTGCGGAAGGGCGACTGGCGCTCAGCGAGAACGAGGGCAAGCGCATACTGAAGGCCTATGGAATAGCGACTCCGCAGGAAGGCATAGCGCAGGACCTGGCTTCGGCGCTGAAGCTCGCCGGTGAGATTGGGTACCCGGTGGTGATGAAGGTGGAGTCCCCGGACATCGCCCACAAGACCGACGTCGGCGGGGTGGTTCTGGACATAGACGATCCGCAGGAGCTGGAGCGTTCCTACCAGGTCATGCTCAGCAAGGTGCGGGAGAAGATGCCCAGGGCCAGGGTGAGCGGCGTTTCCATCCAGAGGATGGTCAAGGGCCGGGAGGTCATCGTCGGGATGGTGCGGGACGACCAGTTCGGGCCGGTCATAACCTTCGGTCTCGGCGGGATCTTCGTTGAGATAATGCGGGACGTGACGCAAGGCATAGCGCCTCTGGACCGGGACGACGTGGAACGCATGGTTCGTTCCATTCGAGCCTATCCGATGCTGGCCGGCGCCCGCGGAAAGCGTCCGGGGGACATACCCGCGCTCGTAGATGTGATCCTCAAGATATCCCAGATGGCCATGGAGTACCCTGAGCTGGAGGAGTTGGAGATGAACCCGGTCATGGTGGGGGATGAGGGAACGGGGGTCATAGCGGTGGACGCGTTGGTCACGATCAAGGGGGAGCAGCAATGAGATCTCTGTATCTAGGTTCGGTGGTGGAGAAGTCAGGCAAGTCCATGGTCACTCTCGGGCTTGCTAAGAACTTCCAGGGCCAGGTGGGCTTCTTCAAGCCCTTCAAGGAACGTCTCATGCGGGAGGGGGACCGGGTGATCGACCAGGACGCCTATCTCATGCGCCAGGTGCTCGATCTGGACAAGCCGGAGGAGGTGCTGTGTCCCTTCACCTATGACGTGTTCCGAGCAACGCGCATGGATGAGGTGAAGGCAGCTTACACGAAGGCCGCCTGCGACTGCGAGATGATGCTCATCGAGGGCACTAGGGAGGTGACCACCGGATACCTGAACGACGTGTCCGGGCTGGCGATCGCTGAAGCAACAGGTTCGGACCTGGTGCTCATATCCACGCCGGAACCGGCCGCCCTGGACAAGATCGCCATGCTCTACAAGCTGAGCGGCAACTACAAGATCAACATCAAAGGGGTCATACTCAACAAGACGGACGATCTCTCGGTGGCCAATTTCCTGGACAGTAAGGGGATCAAGGTGCTGGGCTGCGTTCCGCACATTCCGGAGATGACCTACTTCACGGTGAAGGAGGTGGCCGAGGCGCTCACCGCCAACGTGCTGGTCGGCGAGGGTCACATGGACCGCGTGGTGGAAGGTGTGTTCATCGGGGCCATGACCATGGAGACCGCCCTGAAGTACATGCGCCGCCACCGGCGCAAGGCGATAATCACCGGCGGCGACCGCTCGGACATACAGCTGGCGGCGCTCTCCACCGATACGTCATGCCTCATACTCACCGGCGGCATGTACCCGGCCAACCAGGTGGTGTCCAAAGCGTACGAGAAAGGGATACCGATCATGGTCACCAGGTACGATACCCTGGCCACGTCGGAGATGGTGGAGCATCTCATCGCCCGCATCGAGCCGCAGGACACGGAGAAGGTGCGCCTGGTGGAGAAGGCGATCGCTGATAACGTGGACCTAGAGGCGGTCTTCCGCTAGTGGCGACAGATAAATTAATACCGTTCCCGGCGATGCGCGAGGCATGGTCAAAGAAGTAAGGGCAGCTCACATCCTGGTGGCCAAGGAGGACAAGGCCAAGGAACTCCTGCAGATGATCAAGAACGGCAGCAGCTTCGGCGATCTGGCCAAGCAGTTCTCCATGTGCCCCTCCGGCAGGAAGGGCGGGGACCTCGGCTGGTTCGGGAAGAACATGATGGTGAAGGAGTTCGAGGACGCCGCCTTCAACCACGCCAAGGGCGAGGTGGTCGGGCCCGTCAAGACCCAGTTCGGCTGGCACCTCATCCAGGTCGTCGACCAGAAGTAAAACCTAATCCTCCAGCACCGCGGTGCTGGAACCATCCTCTTTTTCCTGCACTCTAAGGACAGCGCTGACGTTGTCCTTGACGTCGTCTATGTGCGTTATAAGCAGTATCTGCCGGAACTGCTTCTGCAGCTGTCCGAGCGTCTCCAGTATGCTGCGCTTGCGCGATTGGTCCTGCGAGCCGAATATCTCGTCCAGCACCAGGAAGTTCATCTGGTTGCCGGAGCGTTCCATGATCATTCGCGATATCGCCAGGCGCAGGCACAGATTGGCCAGATCCACTTCACCACCGGAGAACCGCTCCAGGCGGAACTCCTCCCCCTGGTCGTACAGCCACATCTGGTAGTTGTCGT
>JBFYNB010000030.1:0-18187 GCA_041304605.1 Methanomassiliicoccales archaeon | reverse complement strand
CCTGCCATATACGGCGTTTCAGGCATGGGGCTGGTGCTGAAGGCCATCGAGAACTCCATTGACGACGGCGATCTGGGCATAATCTCCATCGTGGACGGGAGCAAGGGTCACATACTTGTGCCGTACGCCACCGTGAACGTGGACTCGGACACCACCCGGGTGTACGTATGGGACATAAACAAGCCGGAATGGTCGACGGACGCTTCGGCGGAAGCTGCACTGCAGGATCCCGACGCCAACATGAACCACCCGCCTTACATCGAGATCGACCGTGACGGCGCTTACTGGGAATGGTCCTATTACTTCGGGCCTGGCCAGGGCTGGTGGGGCGGTTCGATGGGACTGACCTTCGTGCACTCCGACACCGTACTGGGCGACCGCTCCCTTCCGACCACCTTGGACGGCCTGTTCTCACTGGTCTTCGGTTGCGCCTCCGGTTCCGTGGAGGATGACGACGGCAACGTAATGGAGCTGCTTGAAAACGGCACCTACCGCATGGAGATCGAGGGAGGTTCGCCTTTCACCCTGCACTCCGGCCTGGCTGGCGGGACCTACGCCTACTACCTGCCGAACGGCAACTACACCACACATATTTCCGGCCATGAGGAGGGGCTGTACAATTGCACCCTGTTCGTCGGTAACAAGTCCGCTTACGCCATAGAGAACGCCGGAGCGGAGAACGGCACAGAGGATTCCCTTAGGCTCTGGCAGAAGGAAGGAAATCCATTCCTGGGCCGTATGACCTACCGGACCTCGGACGAGGAGAAGAGGTACTCGGCCACCATGATCAAGCAGTTCGGAGAAAGGGACCGCGTCTTCAAGATACTCAACGCCACCATATTCGATGATAGCATGGCGGTGATCAACACCACGGACGATTGCGGGAAGCTGATATTCCATAACGACGGCCCGCACCGCTTCACCTTCGACGTGCGCTTCCAGGGGAACGTGCTGAGCGAGGAGGCCTGGGAAAGGTTGAACGGGACCCTTACCGACATTCCGACCTGCGAGGCTTTCGGCATAGAGATCGGGCCGGACGAGACGCTCACAATATATCCCAGCGACTGGCTGGACCTGGAGGCGGCCGAGGTCATCGTGGAGAGGGAGGGCGGCGACGGGTTCGACATCATGCTCCTGGTCCTTGTCATTGGCATCATGGTCGTAGCTGTGGCGGCCGTGTGGTACCTGATCGTTCGTCGGAGAAGGAAGGGTTAGATGGAGAGCCTCTGGGAGAAGAGCCCCATCAGGTCCAGCGCAGCCCTTCCTCGGGGAGTGATCGAATAGTCCCCACGGTTCCGCTGCTTGGAAACGTAACCTTCGTCCAACAAAGGCCGCAGGTGGAACTGCAGGTGCCCCGTCCTCATCTCTAGCTCTCGGCTCAGGTCGGTGAAGGTCCGGTCCCGAATGCCTAATGTCCGCAGCACTTGCAAACGGGCGGGATGGGCCAGTGGGGCCATCATTCGGGAGACCTTCCCCAGGTCGACCGATTCGTTTGATACATGCTGCTCCTCATTGGCGATTGGACCGCGAATTTTCTCGTCTATCCTCTGCATGAATGTCACCAGCGACCTCATGTCCCTGACCATGGCCATCTGGAGGTCATGGCATTCGCGGTTTTTGCAAGGAGAATGCAATCCGCCTATCAACGCCTCGGCCCGATCGATCTCGTCCATCGCCATCTGGTAATCATCCTTGAGAAAGCAAGAGGATATTCCTTGGAAGATCGCATCCAACTCTTTACGACATTCCTTGCGGTGGGGACAGGAGGAAAGGCAGTCTATCCGGTCCATGTTCGACGCGAGGTAATCCTCGTAGTGATCGGCGATCACATATTGTACTTGGGTCAGCACCACCTTTTTAAAATCCTCGTAGCGCACGCTGAGCATGGTTCGGTTAAGCTCGTCTATCTCCGCCCTCAAATGGTCCAGGGACCTCGCCACATCCGCTTCGCTGCTCATTTTAGTCAAGTGTAATATTAATTCATAATATTAATGTATTATTCTATTTCTCCTGGTATTAGGTGAAAGAAATGGAGTTCAAGGATTTCGTGCAGAACGCCAGCAAGGAACAGTTGACCGCATTGGGCACCCTGGGCGGATGGATGCAGGAAAAGGTGCCGATCTATTGCAACTGTTCCTCCAAGTGCAATCAGAACTGCCAGTTAGCCCGGGAGCTGAATGAAGCCCTCATGCTGGCCGGCCAACGCTTGCAATCTATGTGAGCCTCCCTTATCCGCGGACCCTGTCGGCCTCCCGCGGTCTTTTTTTACTTTTTCAGGTTCCTTTGGGATGCCTTCCGAGTCGTCGCGTTTTTTAAAATACTTTGATAAATCTATATGAATCCGGGCGGAACGGAACATTAGCCCAGACCGTTCTGGAGGTTGATGAACATGGTAGTACAGGAAGAGGTTTCGAACACCGGGCTTCCCGGCCTGGACAGGATCCTGGAGCGGGTCCAGTTAGGGGACAATGTGGTCCTGCAGGTCGATTCCATGGACGATTACGTGAAGTTCGTCATCCCCTTCTGCCGGGAAGCGCAACGTCAGCACCGTCCGCTCATCTACTTCCGCTTCGCCGACCATCGTCCGGTCGTTCCGGAGGACAGCAAGGCCGAGGTTCACGTCCTGAAGCCTAATGAGGGGTTCGAACTCTTCATCTCCGAGATCCTGAACGTCATTGACCGCAAGGGAAAGGGAGCCTTCTACGTGTTCGATTGCCTTTCCGATCTCTCGGTCGATTGGTACAGCGACCGCATGCTGGGCAACTTCTTCACGCTGGCTTGTCCATACCTTTTCACCTACGATACGGTCGCTTACTTCGCTCTGATACGCAATCATCACACCCCGTTCGCCATCGACGCCATACACGGAACCTCCCAGGTGGTCATAGACATTCATTCCAAGGATGAGTGCACATACGTTCACCCGCTCAAGGTGGATGGACGCCGGTCCCCGACCATGTACATGCTCCACCGCTGGGAGGCGGAGGACTTCCTTCCTGTTCTCAACAGCAACACCACCGCAGAGGTCCTTACCGGGGTGCCGCAGCCCTGGCTCGATTACTCGATGCATCAGCAGGACATCTGGACCAGGAGCTTTATGAAGGCCCAGGAGTTCGTGGAGACCAATGCCGTGGAACGGCTAACTGACCAGACCTGCGACATACTGTTCCTGCGGCTGGTACGAATGGCCGTCACCAGGGACGCCCGGCTGATGAAGTTGATCGAGAGATATCTCGAGTTCCCGGACCTGGTGGACATCGGCAAGCGGATGATAGGTACGGGACTGATCGGCGGAAAGTCCGTCGGAATGCTGCTGGCCCGAGCGATCCTGAAGAAACATGACCCGGAGTGGAAGAATCGGCTGGAACCTCACGATTCCTTCTACATCGGTTCGGATGTGTACTACACCTACCTAAGCCAGAACGGCTGCTGGTGGATACGAAGGAAGCTCAACGACCCGACATCCGGATTCCTTATGGACGATCAGGACAAGGAGCGCATGCTGAGCGGTAAGTTCCCAGCGGACATCGAGGACCAGTTCAGGAAGATGCTGGAGTACTTCGGCCAGTCGCCGATAATCGTGCGTTCGTCCAGCTTGCTGGAGGACGCCTACGGGAACGCTTTTTCCGGGAAGTACGAAAGCGTGTTCCTGGCCAACCAGGGAACGCCGCAGGAGAGGCTGGAGCGATTCCTGGACGCTGTGCGAAGGGTTTACACCAGCACCATGAACCAGGAGGCGCTGGCCTACCGGGCCCATTGGGGCTTGCTGGAGCGGGACGAGCAGATGGCGGTGCTGGTGCAGCGGGTGTCCGGCTCCGTCTATGGGGAGATGTTCTTCCCCCAGGTGGCTGGCGTGGGCATATCCTTCAATCCATATGTTTGGAACAAGGAGATAGACCCCCAGGCCGGGATGATGCGTTTGGTGTTCGGACTGGGCACCAGAGCGGTGGACCGGGTGGACGATGATTACACCCGGATCGTGGCCATGAACGCGCCCTTGCGCCGCCCGGAGGGCTGCTCGCAGGACGTGGGCAAGTACTCCCAGAAAAGGAGCGACGTTATTGACCTGAAGGCCAATCGGCTGACATCATTGCCCTTCGAGGACATCGTCAAGCAGTTCCCGGACCTCCCCTTGAACATATTCGCCATCCGGGACCTGGAGCTGGAGAGGAGAGTGCAGGAGTACGGGGGGAGCGAAGCGTTCTCCTGGATACTGACCTTCGACGAACTTCTGTCCCGAGGGACCTTCGTGGAGAGAATGAGGGAGATGATGAGGGTGCTCGGGGAGGCGTACGATCACCCTGTTGACATAGAGTTCACCGTCAACTTCGACCACCTTGATGATTACCGGATCAATCTTCTGCAGTGCCGGCCCTTTCAGGCCAAAGGCGGCGCCCTGTCATTGAAAGCACAGTGCTACGTGCCCGAGGAAAGTATAGTCCTGCGCTCGAACGGTCATGTCATCGGCAGCTCCCGGGCGGTCACGGTGGACCGCATCGTCCTGGTTGTCCCGGAGGTCTACAGCGAAATGCGCATGAGCGACCGCTACACGGTCGCCCGGCTCGTCGGCAAACTGACGCACCTGAAGGACCTGGGAGCCCGGCCGACCATCCTTTTAGTCGGCCCAGGAAGATGGGCGACCACCTCGCCGGAGATGGGCGTCCCCGTTTCCTTCTCGGAGATAAACACGGTGTCCATCCTTTGCGAGATCGTATCCATGCACGAGGGATTGGTGCCTGAGGCGTCCTTGGGGACGCATTTCTTCAACGACCTGGTGGAGACGGACATGGTCTATTGCGCCCTGTATCCCAAGCGGGAGGGACATGTCCTGAACAAGGACTTCTTCGCCAACGCCGAGAACCAGCTGGCCTCTCTCCTGCCGGAGGCCGCGCCCTACGGATCGGCGATCAAGGTCATCGACGCAAGGAGCCTGGGGGTCGGGGTCTGTTCCGACGTGCTGAAGCAGAGCTTCATATGCTTTCTGACCTGAACCGATCAAGCGATCAGCGCCCATCGATCCATGTACGGTCTGGGAGAACATGTCCGCCAGGTCCAGGGCCGTCCTTCCCCGGGGCGGTTATGGAATAATCGCCCCGGTCCTTCTGCCTGCTCAAGTATCTTACTAGACCTGCCAGTTGGCTAGGTGGATTAACAAAGCATTGATGCTGGCCGGAAAGTGACTGCAATTACCTTGACCGGGAATCAACGGACCCTGGGCCAATCCTTTAGGCTCGCGGCCAAAGGTCGGTCCCAGAAGGACCTGATGATGGCACCGTGGACGAGAGACACGTTAATATCCTCGAAACATCGATTGCTCCCAGCATGACGGAAGGCAAATCTGACCTCATAGCCAAGCATGGTTCGGATTGCGTGTGCCCTAAATGCCCCTCGTTCACCATATGCGCCAAGATGAGATGGCAGTCGATCTTCTGCCTGGCTGGAAAATCACCAACCGACTGCATAAGGGTCGAACGCGGATGCCTGTGCCCGGAGTGCCCTGTGGCCTCTGCCCTGGGCAAGGACAAGCAGTACTATTGCATGTACAACGTTTGAGCGGTCCGCCCTCGACCAAAGACGAGGTCATGTTCGGAGCGGGGGTCGGCCTACATGGCCATCGGGAAAATGGGCAGGAGGATAGCGTGTTGAACAGACATAGGTGCCGGACCATGGTCTTTACGATGAAAGAACAGAAGATTAAAATCATGGGACTGGTGCGGGGGTTGGGATTTGAACCCAAGGACCACTAAGGACTAGGCCCTCAACCTAGCGCCGTTGGCCAAGCTTGGCTACCCCCGCGGGCTTTTTTGGGAATGTAGGATGCGGTTATTAACCTTTGCATGAGCGCCTGGTCACCCGGTGCGCGAACTGGACGCTGAGCTTGCGTTTACGGCCATTTCAACTTGTTTAAATAGGGGTTTTTCATAGCTAACATCGTCGGGAGAGGGAGAGCGACTGACGGTAGGGCCTCCGGGCCCAGCTGAGGAAGGTCCCTCCTCCATGAGAAAGGTGGACCGCGAAAGTGGTTTGGCGAGAGCCAAGGCAAGGGCACAGAAACGGCACAGCCCCGGGGTAGTATGAATCGCTTGGCGAGGACGTTCCCCGGGGACCTGGTGAAACGGCGACCCCCCACCGGAGCAAGCCCAAACAGCCGGAATGACAGCTCAGGACCGGCGGGTAGGGCGCGCAGTTGAATGTCGCCTGAAACAGAAGGGGGCCTACTACCCTCACCCGACACCTGGCCCGTACTTACAGCGGTTTTTTACTATTGTTTTCGCTGTTCCCTCAGGTCACCTTGACTAACTCACATCTGCTGAATGATTCGAGGGGAAAAATGAACGACAAGGAAGGAAAGCTGGTCATGATCAAGGAGCGCGTACCTCTGCGTACCCACGAGATGCTAAGGAGGGAGCTGCGCAAGGGGCGGAAGGCGCTGTACATATCCAAGAACTCACCGAGACAGCTGGAGATGCAGTTCGACCAGGTCAAGGGCAACATGACCGCGTTCTGGCTTTCGCCCCGCCCGGAGGACGATTGCATCCCCCCGATGAACCTGGAGAACTTCGAGTCCAGGATCAAGGAGTTCCTGAAGGAGAACGAGTTCCCCATCGTGGTTCTGAACGGCGTGGATGTGCTGTACTCCTGGAACGGACTGCGCCCGGTCATCGAATCCTTGAAGAGGGCCCGGGGAGGCCTAGGCAACGCTGAGTTCTTCATCAGCCTGGACCCCAATGAGCAGAACCCCGGTTACGTGGGTGCCTTGGAACGCATATCCGACGAAGTGGTATGCACCTAACGGGCGAAGGTAAAACCCCATCCTTTTTCAATCACCCTTTCTTTTAACCATCATCAAAGGTGTTCCAATGACAAGTCTCGCATCACTGCTTGAAAAAATTTCCAACGACCATGTCTCCGGTTCCTCCGAGATATATTCCGAACTGCTGGACGGCCTGCAGAAAGCTTTGGTTAAAAAGCCGAAGGTGCAGGAGTGGAAGGATTTCTCTGATGGATTGTCCAAGGTCAAGAGGTCCATGGCGCCCCTGCAGAACGTGGCCGGTTCGATAGGTGTGCTTCTTAACGCCCAGATACCGGACGAGCAGTTCAACGGATTCGTGAAGGGCTTCCTCACCGACCTTAGGGAGAGGGAGACCGCGGCCCCAGAGAAGATAGCCAAGACCCTGGCGAGCTCGTACAAGCCTGTCAAGGTGGTCACCATCTCCTATTCCGGGACGGTCATGAGCTCTCTGCTGTCCCTGCCGAAGGATGTCGAGATCTCCGTGGCTGAGTCCCTGCCCATGGGGGAGGGAACAATGACCTGCAAAAAGCTGGCCGATAATGGCCGTCATGCTTCCCTGTTCCGGGATTCCATGATCGCCTCCGAGGTGCGGAAGGCCGACCTGGTCCTGGTCGGCGCGGACGGGGTTTGCCCGGAAGGCGTGGTGAACAAGGTGGGAACTATGCTGTTAGCCCTGGCCGCCAAGGAGCACGGAAAGCCGTTCGTGGTGCTCTGCTCCACTTCCAAGCTGATACCGGTGCTGGAGATGGACGCCATGGAGAGCGAGAGCTTGGCCGATCAATTGAAGGTCAAGGAGGTAATTTTCGAACTTACCCCTCTGGACCTTGTCAAATCGGTCGTCACTGACGAATGCGTTCTCTCCGGAGAGGAGATGAAGAAGCGCCTGCTGAAGGACCGCAGCAAAATGAAGGACACCGAGTGCCAGACCTGCTAGCCGATGCGCTGCAGGAAGGTCTTGACCTGGTTATCGTAACCCATGGTCTCGATGTCCAGTTCGGTTCCGTGCTCCGTGGTCACCGTGACCAGGACGTGACCGGCGGCACTGCTGAAGAGCACGTGCCTTTCGGAACTCTCCTGCAAGGCCAGCTCCAGCTTGCCGAAGTATTCCTGGGCTTTCTCCAAGGCCCTTTCCGGGCTCAGCCTGGTGGTGGCGCCGTATCTCATGCTATCCCCCGGGAATACGCCCGGGAGATAACTAACTTTTCCCGTCCAGGCTACTCGAAGCGCAGCACTTCGGCCGGAGAGACCTTGCTTGCTCCCCGGGCGGCGGGAAGTATGCTCAGCATGGTGGCGATGAAGGCCAGGACGGCCACCACCAGTATCGGTTTCCAGTCGATGACGAATATGAAGTCCATGGACTCCAGCGCTTCCATGTAAAGCTGATAGCCGACCAGGACGCCCAGCAGCGATCCGGCCACTATCCCCAGCAGGGAGATGAAGGCCGACTCCAGTGCGAAGTTGACCACCACCATGTTCTTGGTGAACCCGATGGCCCGCATCATCCCTATCTCCAGGCGGCGCTCGTAGATCGCCCGGATGGTTATGATGCCCAGGCCGACTATCCCGATGACCAGGCCCATGGCCAGGAACGCCCGGAACAGGGTGAATATGGAATTCACGCTCGAGGTGATCTGCTCGGCCAGCGCCTTCACCGAGATGGTGGTCAGCCCGGCGTCGACGAAGTCCTTCTCCAGCAGCACCGACTGTTCGGCGGGGTCCAACCCCTCGGCGTAGGAGACGAGCATGCGGTTGGGGCCGAGGGCCTTGAACGTGTCGTACACCGTCTCCTCGTTGATGAATATGCCACCCAGGGCGCTCTGCTTCATCACCCCGACCACCGTTAGATTAGAGTAGGTTCCATCGTACGCCTCCACCCGGAAGGTGTCGTTGAGGACGATCCGTTCGGCCTCGTTGAAGGACATCATCCCTCCCATGGCCCCGGCCAGGCCACCGTCGATCACCACCAGGGAATCGTTCGACATGATGCCCTCCCATACGTCCATCTCCGAGCTGAAGCGGGATGTGTCCCATTCGGCCAGGGGGTAATAGCCCTCGGTGTAGAACCGTTCGTTCACGCCCAGGGCCAAAATGCTGAACTCGATATGCCTCAACTGACCGTTCCCTAGATCGACCGTATCGTTGACCCTCACCTCGATGGTGGCCATGGCCAGGAGGTTGCTGACATTGCTCCCCTCCAGGAAGCCGTCGGTGCTGTTGAGCTTGGCCCAGGGATCGCTGTCCAGCACCGTCCGGGTGTCCAGGGTGAAAGCTATGGTGTCGAATCCGCCCGAGGTCTCCTCCACCATTATCGGTATGTTATAGTTCATCACCCCGGAGATGATGGTCAGTATGGTCACGGTGAATATCACCAGTCCGAAGATGAATATGCTCAGCCCGGTGCGGAACTTGGCCTTGAGCGGATAGGATATCGCCGTGCGCACGACGGCCCGGTAAGAGGAGCGGGCTCGGATGATGACCGTGAACAGCCGGATTATGGCGTCCGAGTTGAACATGACCAGCAACAATGAGGATATCAGTAGGAACAGTCCGGCGACCACCAGCATTTCGATCTGCGCGGAATAGGGGAATATCTGTATCCCGGCCACGTCGGACACCCATATGGCAAACGTGGAGAGCCCCGCCGCGTTCCAGGCCAGCCTGTCCCCCAGGTAACGCCTCAGCAGGAGCCCTGCGGACAGAGTGCAGAGGGAAAGCCCGCTCATGCTGATGCCCAGGTTCTCATAGGTAATGCCCGCCCCGGTCATAAGGGCCCCTAGGGCCAACATGCTCAGCCCAATAAGGAAGGCTCGGCGGTCACGTATGGGCACCGGAGGCTCGGGGATCGCTCGGATCGCGCGCACGATGTTCATGCGCGAGATGCGCATGGTAGCGAAGTACACCGTCCCCATGGTGATGGCGAAGCCGATAAGATAGGATATGGCCAGCCCTTCGGGGGTATACGTGAAGTAGGACAGGATGTTGATGTCCGTGAACCCGAACAGTCCGGAAATGGAGTAGATGATCAGGTAGGCCACGACTATGCCTAGGACCGTCCCCACGCCGGAGGCCATGGTGGCGTAGACCACCCCTTCGTAGGTGAACAGACGCCTTAACCCGCTCCTAGGCAGCCCCACCGCCCTGGTTATGCCCATCTCCGATTTTCGTTCCTCGCCCAGCATGGTGAATATGTTCAGAACCAGGGCCATGCCGGCGATGACCGAGAACGACCCGAACACGAAGAACAGGGAGGTGAAGGCGGACATGCCCTCCTTACCCTCGTCCAGTACCTCCTGCCGGTCCTGCACCACTTCCAGGCCGGGTATGCTCGAACCTTCCAGAATGCCGACGAGCTCGGAGCGGTCGAAGGGTGTCGTTCCATCCAGGGAGATGAACATGAGATTGCTGCGGCCGGGGTTGCCGGTCCACACCTGCAGGTCGGTCTTGTTCACGAACACCGTCGCGGACATGGCGAAGCCGCCCCCTCCCAGGCTGTAGGCCCCCAGCCCCTCCTTGTCGATGATACGCTCCACTTGAAGGGGGAGCGAGGCGTTCCCGCGTACCAGCAGCAGCATGTCACCTACGTTCGCGTCGATGTCCCTGGCCAAAGCGTCTGTTATGTAGATACCGCCAGAAGCGGGGGCGCCATCCAACGGGGAGCCGCCGGAGGTCAGTCCTCCGAAGATCGTCGTGTCTTCATCCTCAAAGCCCAGGGCGGTATTGCTCAACGAGTACAGCCCGCTGACGGTATTGAAGATCACCGCGCTCTCCGTGGCCGCCGGCGAGGCGTGTTCCACGCCGTTCAGGGCGGTGAGGTCCGCGGCCAGGGCGTCCAGGTCCCCTTCGTCCACGTAGACGTAGAAGGAGCCGAACTCCGCGCCGACCACCAGGTCCACTTCCGCCAGGCCTTCGGTGGCCTGCCCCACTATGAGATTATCGAGCGTATCGCTGACCACGAATGTCGCGGATACTATGGCCGTGCCGACCAGCAGCCCTCCCACCACCAGGGCGGTGGTGGCCGGGCGCCGCAGCGCGTAGCGTATGGCCATTATCGAGACCAGACGGTGGCGCCGGGCGTCCAGGAGGACCACGATCACCACTATCAGCATGTCCGTCAATAGGGATAGGGCGGTGTCCAGGAACGCCCAGGGGGCCAGTATGAGGACAAGGGCGAGGACCGCTTTGGCCGGACCTAAAAGGCGAGACATCGGCTCAGCCCCTGGCCAGTATATCCTGGCAGACCGTGGTCACCTTTCCATCCTCATCAACGATCTCCCCGTCCCGCATGTGGATGATGCGGTCGCACTTCATGCCCACCTCGGGGTCGTGGGTGACGATGACGAACGTCTGCTGGTTCTCCTGGTTCAGGCGGCGCATGAGCGCCACGACCTCGTCCGCGGTCCTCTTGTCCAGGTCGCCCGTCGGCTCGTCGGCCCATACCAGTGCCGGGCGGTTGACCAGCGCCCGGGCTATGGTCACCCTCTGCCTCTCCCCCCCGGAGAGCGAGGAGGGACGCAGCATGGCCCGGTCCTTCAGACCTACCGTTTCCAGCAAGGCCAAGGCGCTCTCCCTGGCCACCTTGGGGTTCTCCCCCGAGATGAGCAGGGGAAGCTCCACGTTCTCCACTGCCGAAAGAACGGGAAGCAGGTTGTAGAACTGGAAGATGAAGCCCATCCTCCGGGCTCGGAAGCGGGTCTTGGCGTTGTCGTCCATGACGGTCAGCTCATCGTCCTCGATCTGAACCTTGCCAGATGTGACATCGTCTATCCCCGACAGGCAGTTGAGCAGGGTGGTCTTGCCGCAACCCGAAGGCCCCATGACCGCCACCATCTCCCCCTTCTCTATCTTCAGGGAGATGCCTTTCAGGGCTTCCACGCGGATGTCCCCGGTGACGTAGGTCTTGACCACTTCCTGACAGCTTATAATCGACATATCGCTCCCCCTTAATCAGACGATAAGATAGGCCAGCCTATCCTATTTAACATTGCTGAGATGCCCTCACACCACCACAATCAGGTACAGGATCGCCAAGGACAGGAAGATCATCAGGCAGAGGAAGTTCAGCTTGGCCTGCTTCACCGATGCTCTCCGGTCGGATGGTATCCTAATCATTCCGATCGTCCCGGCCGTCAAGGGGACCATCGAGAACAGGATGAACGGCAGCATATCGAAGGGCGCATCGGTCTCCAACAGAGCGATAACGGTCCACAGGACAGAACTGGACAGAACCGCGAGCATGGCGGCCATCGACCCGGAGCGCTCTCCGTATCGCACCAGGAGATTTCGTTTTCCCCCCGCCCGGTCACCCTCCACGTCCGGAAGTTCCACGCTTATGATGAAGAATATCCCATAGGCGAGAAACGGCAGCGAGAGCAGGAGGAAGTTGCCATCCAAGGCGCCCGTGGCGCTAAGGTAACCCATACCGGGCATGATGACGCCGGCCGCGACCATGGTAGCCGCTTCGCCCAGACCTCTATAGGCAAGGCGGACGGGAGGCGCGGTGTAGAAGAAGCCGAGCAGATTGCCGGCGAGGACGAAGGGGAGGAAATACCATTCCGGCCCGAACCGCAGCTGGAACCAGACCGCAGCGATCATGGAGAGGACTATCAGCAAAACCGCCAAGGATATGGCCAGGCGGGAAAGCTCGGGATGGGCCGACAGGGCCCCGCTTCCGCCGGATATCGGGGAAGGGGCGCCGTGGGAGTCGGCCTCCCGGTCGAAAAAGTCGTTGCTGAAGGTAAGGGAGAAATGGGCCAGGAAGAAGACGAGATAACCGGAAAGGAACCTGCCGAGATCCCATTCCGCCCCGTAGCCCAAGGCGATCAGGTATCCCAGGACGTACAGGAATACCCCCGGGACCAGGAATTGAGGACGGCATAGAAGCAGGAACGCCCGGAGCCTTCCATGGTCGCGAACTGTTTTTTTATTCAACATGTCACCCCAGACCCAGATAAAGGACCAGCACGATGAAGAGCATCCCGCCGAGTATGGTGTTCAGATAGGGAAGGTACCAGTACACGGTTTCCACGCGCCAGGTGCGGAAAAGCAGCAGGCTGAGCGGGACCGCCGGGTAGAGCAGGGCGAACAGCGCGAGCGGGTGCCCGCCCGACAGCAGCAGCGCCAGAACGGCCAGCCCGCTCCAGAAGGCCAGGCAGAGCAGCAATGATGGCGTCCTTCCCAGCAGAACGGCGGTGGTGGTTATGCCGGCCTGGCGGTCGCACCCTATGTCCGGTATGGCCGAGAAGAGGTGCATGGCCGCGATGTGCAGGAAACCCGCCACGATCAGCCATATGGAGGGCAGTTCGCTGGATGCCAGATAGAAGGCGAGTATGCCAGGCATCACGTACAGCATGTTGGAGCTGAAGTCCAGGAAGGGTTTGGACTTGAAGCGCAGCGGGGGGGCGCTGTAGAAGTAGGAGAGCAGGAGGAAGATGAGGAACAGGACCGCCCCGGTAACGTCCAACAACAGCATGAGCGCCCCGCTCAGTACGGCGATGCCCCAGAGGGCTATGGAAAGGGCTCTGCGCTCCTCGTCAACGACCAGATGCTCCATGTCGCCCTTCTTGGGATTCAATGCGTCGGTGTCGCGGTCGAAATAATCGTTCACGCCGTAGATGAAGATGTTGGCCGGAACGAAGAAGTACAGAAGGAAGGCGAAATACTCCGGTCGGAAGAAGTCCTCGAGGGAGGACGCGCCCAGGGCGTATCCCACCACGAAGGTGCCCGCGGTGTATATCCAGAAACGGAACCGGGATATGCGCAGGAGAAAGCCGAACTGCCCCAAGCTACACACCTCAGAGCCGGGGGGTGACGGTCATATAGTTCTTCAGGTACCCGGAGACGATGCGACCCAGAGAGGGCTTCACCTTGCGATCAAAGACGACGAACGGGTCCAACGCTATCCTTCTGGCGGTGAACTTGTACATGTCCGAAGCGGTCTTGATGGGCAGCAGATACTTCCTGGGAATGTATCTGAAGCTGGCCTCGGCCTCGGACTGCCATCCCTGGAACCTCTCGAGCTGTTTCCGTATCAACGCCAGGAAGGCCGCCGGCTGCGCCCGGGCCTCGCTTTCGCAAAGCGAGGTCATGCCGAACTGCTCCAGCTCCTCGCGCGGGAAATAGGAGCGGCCCAACCCGCAGTCCTCCTGCACGTCCCTTATGAAATTGATGAACTGCATGGAACGTCCGAGCATCATGGCCCCGTGATAGGATTCGCTGGGAAGGTCCATGATCTTGGCCATCATCAGTCCGATTACCTCGGCCGATCCGTAGAGGTACTCGCCCAGCTCGTCCATGGTCTGATAGCCGCTCTTGTAGGTGTCCATGGTCATGGACCTGACGAAGGCGTCGACCCAGGCCATGTCGAAGTTCCGGCGGGAGCACAGCTCCGCGAAGGAATCCACCACGATGTCGCCGGTCGGATCCCCGGCCATCGCCCGGTCCAGGCCGGACCGCATTTCCTGCAGGAGGTCCAAACGCTGTGGGAAAGAATCAACATGATCGTCGGCCGTGCGCACGAAGCAGTAGAGCTTGAACACGTCCCCCTTTATCGACCGGGGGAAGAACATGGTGGTGTAGAAGTAGGTCTTGCTACCCTTCTTGAATATTCGACGAAGTTCGTCGTCAACCATTCTTTAACCCTCCGCACTTGCATTCCTTCAGCAACCCGTCGACTATCTGGGAAGAGATAAGGACCATGGGTACCCCTATACCAGGATGGCAGTAATGCCCGGTGTAGAAGAGGTTCTTGACCTTCTTGCTGCGGTGCACCGGCCGGAAAAGTGCGGTCTGCCGGAGGGTGTGCGTAAGTCCCAGAGCCGTGCCCTTGTAAGCGTTGTAGCGGTCCTTGAAATCGTTGAGGGCGAAGAAACGGCGGACCTCCACGTGAGACCTGATGTCCGTTCCCAGGGTCTTCTCCAAGTGGTCCATGATCTGCTGGTAGAACCTCTCCCTTATCTCCGGGGAGTCCTCCAGTCCGGGAGCCAGGGGGGCCAGGACGAACAGGGTCTCCTTTCCCGGGGGGGCCGCTGTGGTATCGGTGATCGAGGGCACATTGACATAATAGGACGGTGACTTGGGCCAGGCCGCCTTTTCCGTGTCAAAGACCTCGTCGAAGTTGGCCGCCCAGTCCTTGTCCAGGAAAAGGGTGTGATGGGCCAGCTCGGGCACCTTCTTGTCCACGCCCAGGTACATCACTATCGCCGAGGGGGCCAGGATCTTCTTCTCCCAGTACTTCTGGTCGTAGGTGCGGTCCTTGTCCACCAGAAGGTCGAGCTCCGAATGGGCGTAATCGGCGTTCACCACCACCGCGTCCGCGGCGTACTCGCCCTTGGCGGTCACCACCTTCTTCACCATCTTACCTTCCGTGGTTATGCTGGTGACCTCCTCGTTGAAGAGGAACCTGACCCCCATGGAGAGGGCCATCTCGTACATGGCCTGGACCACCGCCCGCATTCCGCCGGCGGGGTACCAGACCCCCAGGGTGAAGTCGATGTGGCTCATTATGTGGTAGAAGGAGGGAGTGTTGGTCGGCGATCCGCCCAGGAACCCTATGGAATATTCCACTATCTTCTTGGCCTCTTCGCTCTCGAAGTGCTTGTTCACGAAGGCGTCCAAGTTCTCAAAGAGATGCATCTTGCGACCCTGCTTCATCAGCTTGAGGTCCAGGAAGTCGCTGAACTTGGCATAGTCGCGGTACAGCAGGTCCAGTATGGCAGTGTCGTACTTCTCCCTGCTCTCGTCCAGATAGGTCTTCAGCTTCTTTGAACCGTCCTTCTCCAAGGTGTCGAAGAGAGCGTAGTTCTTCTGGATATCGGAGGAGATGTCCACCGTCTTTCCCCCGTCAAAGAATATCCTGTACGACGGGTCGAGCCTGTGGAGCTGGAAAAGCTCCTTGGGGTCCTTGCCGAAATCCTTAAAGAACCTCTCGTAGACGTCGGGCATCAGGTACCAGGACGGCCCCATATCAAAGTTATATCCGCCTTCGGAGTAAACGCTGGACCTTCCACCGGCCATCTCGTTCTTCTCGATCACGAGGACCTCATCACCGTTCTTTGCCGATAACAAAGCTTGAGCCAAACCCCCAAAGCCTGCCCCTATGATCAAAACCTTCAAGTTAGAATCCCCTGCAACCAGATATTGCCAGTGTTTCTCAGAGTATAGCATATTTAAAATGTTCGTCAATCGTTCTTTTTTATGACGATTAAACAACTCGTCCAACAACGAATTGAAATAAAAATAAGATTCTAATCTTTTGTTCTTTATTGTATATATTTGTTCATCATACACCATAAATGATATATATCGACTTCGACTTTCCCATTCTCCATGAGACATGACGTGAAGTTCACCCTCGGCATTGACGATATCCCCAAGCACTGGTACAACTTGGCCGCCGATTCCCCGGTCCCCCTCCCCCCGCCGCTAAATCCGGCCACCAACGAACCGATGGACCCCAAGGCCTTGGAAGCGATCTTCCCCAAGAACCTTATCGCCCAGGAGATGTCCCAGGACCGTTATATCGACATCCCGGACGAACTGCGGGATGCCTACGTGATGCTGAACCGGCCCTCCCCCCTGGTGAGGGCGATCAGATTGGAAAAGATGCTGAAGACGCCGGCCAAGATCTTCTACAAGCGCGAGGACCTCAGCCCTTGCGGCTCGCACAAACCGAACACCGCGCTGCCCCAGGCCTACTACAACATGAAGGCCGGAACGGAGCACATAACCACCGAGACCGGCGCCGGCCAGTGGGGAATGTCTCTGGCCCTGGCATGCTCTCTGTTCGATATGAGCTGCAAGGTTTTCATGGTCCGCGTTTCCCATGACTCCAAGCCATATCGCCGCTACGCTATGGAGACCTACGGGGCCAAGGTGTACGCCTCGCCGAGCAAGGAGACCAAGTACGGGCGCGAGCTGCTCGCCAAGGACCCGGACAACCCTGGCTCCCTGGGCATCGCCATCAGCGAGGCCATCGAGATGGCTGTGCAGGAGAAGAACACCAAGTACAGCCTGGGCAGCGTGCTGAATCACGTGATGCTGCACCAGACCGTCATAGGCCAGGAGCTCATTACGCAGCTGGAGATGGCCGACGTGGTCCCGGACCACATGATCGCCTGCGTGGGCGGCGGCAGCAACTTCGCCGGTTTCGCCTTCCCCATGCTGGCCAAGAAGATACAGGGCAAGATAGACACGGACTTCGTGGCCGCCGAGCCGGTGTCGGTGCCGTCCCTGAGCAAGGGCGATTACCGTTACGACTTCGGCGACACCGCCGGGATGACCCCGCTGCTGAAGATGTACACCCTGGGCCATGACTTCATGCCCTCGCCCATACACGCCGGAGGCCTAAGGTACCATGGCATGGCGCCCACGGTCTCCCTCATGAAGGACCTGGGATATGTGCGCGCCGTCGCCGTCGAACAGAACGCCACGTTCGCGGCCGGACTGAAGTTCGCCAACGCGGAGGGCATAATACCTGCACCGGAGAGCACCCACGCCATCGCCGCGGCCATAGACCTGGCCATGGAGGCCAAGCGCAGGAACGAGGAGAAGGTCATCGTCTTCAACCTGTCCGGGCATGGGCTGCTGGACATGGCCGCCTACGAGAAGTACCTCAGCGGCAACATAGCCTGAAACCCCGGGGGCTCCGCCCCCTTCAAACCTTCTTTAAATCGTCGTATATTTTCGAATACCATTATTAATCCTCCACCGCATTGTCCCTAAATGCGCGAGGGGAAGTGCGCCGGGCCGATCGCATGAACGCCGATCTCGAACTCAGTGGTAAGTTCTATTCCATCGACGTCCGTTCAGACTACGGTCTTTTCAGCCTGGACCACGGGCGCATCTATATGGTCATAAACGAGCGAATGGACAAGACCCTCTCGCTCATAAACGGCCTTGCTTCTGCTGGAAAGGAGATCATCTGCGTGAGCAGGATGCACCCGGACCTTCTGCGGGAACGCTATCCGTTGCAGGACATCAGGGGCGTTTGGTTGAGCGAGACGGGCAGCAGCCCGCGACTATCGCCGGATCATTTAGAGAAGATAGTGGAGGAGATAACGAACTTCGTCTCCTCCCGGAAGAACGCCGCGGCGGTCCTGGATGGTCTGGAGTACATTTCGCTCTTCACCGACTTCCGGACCTTGAACATATTCTTGGAGGAATTGAACGATGTGGTCATGGCGTCGCGGTCAATCCTCTTGATACCAGTAGACCCGCGTCTATTCGACCCTTGCCAGCTGGCTCGCCTGCGCCGATTTGCGGAGATCCTGCACTGATCTCGGCTGATAGCTGGGGAAAGGATTCCTTCAGCTTCCTGAGGTCCTTCTCCTCGAAGGTGAGCGGGTCTATTGATACGATCATGGTCGCTTCGGACCTCTCCATGTCCTTCTCTATCTC
>JBFYNB010000029.1:0-18931 GCA_041304605.1 Methanomassiliicoccales archaeon | reverse complement strand
TCCATGGCGATCACGTCCCCGCCATGGGTGAGGTCCAGAACCAGCACCTTCATGTTCACATCTCGGCCTTTATGCGGTCGGCCAATATCTCCGCCAGGCGGGGGTCGTCCCCCATGGGCTGACAGTACCGGACCTCGACGGTGCGCCCTCCGGCCTTGACCTTCCCGGACATCTGCCCTTTCTTGAAGCCGAGAACGCCCGGGATGTCCTCGGTGGTGTGTATCCCCGTCGCGAGGAAGCACGGCACCACGTAGATGAGGTCGACGCCCTTGGCCGCCACGCTCGCCAATCCGGTCGGGATGTCCGGTTCGTTCAGCTGCATGAAGGCGGCCTCGACGTGGCCGAACTCATTGCGTTCCTTCAACCTATTAGCCATGGCGACGACCAGGTCCTTGTTGTGCTCCAGCTTGCTTCCGTGTCCCACTACCAGTACTCCGTTCTTCAAAAGAACTCACCTTGCGGGGTCATATCCCGGGGGCTTGATAAATATTACTATTGAGTTGAAAAATAACATTAATTATATGTTTTAAATTCATATTAAAAATAGAAGCATTTTTATTACGGCAAGCGTTGAGGGTGGGACGAGGGAGTTCACTGATTCCGCTTTTCCTGGACCTAAGAGGCAAGAGCGCGGCGGTCTACGGTGCCGGGCCAGTAGGCCTGCGCAAGGCCGCCTATCTTGCCCGCGAGACACGGGTGACCCTGGTCGACCGGCGGCCGGTGGAGGTCCCGGATGGCGTCACGATGCGGGTGGGGGAGGCCCTGCGGAACCTTGATCTCATAGACAGTTCGGACATCGTGGTGGCCGCCACCGGCGATCGCGTCACGGATGAAACCATATGCCAAAGGGCTAAGGATGCTGGCAAACTGTTCAATCGCGCCGATGCCTTGGGTAATTTCCTGATACCCTCGCTCGTGGAACGGCGCAACTTCACGGTGGCGATCTCCACCCTCGGACGCAGCCCGGGCATGTCCAGACATATCAAGGAGGTCGTCGAGACCTCGCTCCCGGCCGTCCTGGAGGACATGGTGGACCTGACCGAATCGTTGAGGGAGGATCTCAAGAGTATCGTTCCCGACGCTCGGGACAGGGAGGGAAGGATCCGCCGGCTGCTGGGCGACCCGACGGTCTGGAAGGCCTTGGAGCTGGAGCCGGCAAAGGCTTACGAACTGGCCAGGGGGAAGGTGCTGGAATGAGCTTCCCGTTGCTCAGCGCGCATATAACGCACAAGGAGGCCAGCATACAGGACCTGGGCCGGCTGGGGCAGCTGGAGGTCAAAATGCTCCTGCGTGAGCTCCGCTCCTCACCGGGGGTCGACGAGTGCGTGGTCCTCAAGACCTGCAACCGGGTGGAGTTCTATGTGGTGGCCAGGGACCGGGAGGCGATGCGCGAGGAGCTCGAAAGGTTCGTGGCATCGCTACTCCCTTACGAGAGCCAGGGCAGCTTGGTCCGTTACATGGCGGGAAAGGACACCCTGAACCATGTTCTGCGGGTGGCCTGCGGCCTGGAGTCGATGATCGTGGGAGAGGACCAGGTCCAGTCGCAGGTGAAGGAGGCCTTGGAGCTCTCCTGCCGGGAGGGCGCCTGCGGACCGCTTTTGGCCGAGGTCTTCCGCAAGGCCCTCAATACCGGGAAGAGGGTCCGCACCGAGACCCGGGTGAACAAGGGCAACGTCTCCATCGGCTCGGCGGCCGTCGACCTGGCGGAATCCAAGCTGGGAGAGCTCAAAGGAAAGACGGTCCTGGTGGTGGGGGCCGGCCAGATGGCCACCCTGATCGCCAAGCACCTGGCCGGGAAGCGTCCGGAGGCGGTGTTCGTCTCCAACCGCACCTACGCCCGGGCGGTGGAGCTGGCCTGGGCCCTGGACGGCAAGGCGGTGCGCTTCGAGCAGCTGCCGGACTTCCTGGTCAAGGCGGACGTGGTGCTGTGCGCCACCTCGGCCACGCACATCGTGCTGGGCAGGAAGGAGATCGCCCCGGCCATGGAGCGCCGCTACGGCCGCCGGATGTTCATGATCGATGTATCCTTCCCGCGCAACGTGGCGGAGGAGGTCCGGGGGATACCAGGCGTCGAACTATGCGACCTATCCGCCCTGAACGAGGTGGCAAGCGAGAACCTTGAGCGGCGGAGGATGGAGGTGTTCAGCGCGGAGAGGGTGGTCAGGGAGGAGCTGGACCTGCTCTCCCGTCGGCTGGAGGAGATGAGGGCGGCCGAACTGTTGCGTTTGGTCTACACCAAGTACCGGGTGATGAAGGACCGGGAGGTCGGCAAGGCCCTCGGACGGCTGCGCGGGAACGAGGGCGCGGAGGAGGTCCTGGAGGACCTCGCGTCCTCCCTGATGAGCAGGTTCCTGGCCGACCCCACGGCCGCAGTGAAGAGCGCCAGCCGGCAGGGTGACGGAGGGCTGCTGCGCAGCACCAAGGAGTTATTTGCATTGGAGGAGGTAAGCGATGTATCCGCAGGAAAGGATGAGAAGGCTTAGGGCCACGCCAGGGATGCGCAGGATGCTCAGGGAGGACGCCCTGCGGCCGGAGCAGCTGGTGCAGCCCTTGTTCGTCGACCAGAACATCGCGGAGAGAAGGGAGGTGACCACCCTTCCTGGCCAGTACGCCCTGCCGCTCGGGAGGGTGGGGGAGGAATGCTCCCGTATCGAGCGCCTGGGCGTTGGTGCCGTCCTTCTCTTCGGGATCCCCTGCAGGAAGGACCCTCTGGGCTCCGAGGCTTGGAATCCCGAGGGGGTCGTGCAGAGGGCGGTGCGCGAGGCCAAGGCGACCTGCGATATCCCGGTCATCACCGACCTCTGCCTGTGCGAGTACACCGACCACGGGCATTGCGGACGTCTCCGAAACGATCAGGTGGACAACGACGCCACCCTGGAGCTTTACGGCAGGATAGCCGTCTCCCAGGCCCGGGCGGGGGCGGACATGGTCGCTCCCTCGGGCATGATGGACGGACAGGTGGCCGCCATCCGCAGCGCCCTTGACCGCGAGGGCTTTCAGGGAACGGGTATAATGGCCTACTCGGCCAAGTTCGCATCCTGCTTCTACGGTCCTTTCCGGGACATGGTCGGCAGCGCCCCGTCCAAGGGGGACCGCCATTCGCATCAGATGGACCCGGCCAACGCCCGCCAGGCGATGCGGGAGTTGCGTCAGGACGCGGAGGAGGGGGCGGACATGCTCATGGTGAAGCCGGCACTGCCTTATCTGGACGTCATCTGCCGGGCCAGTGAGGAACTGGAGCTGCCGATATGTGCCTACCAGGTGAGCGGTGAGTACGCCATGATAAGGTCGGCGGCGGCCAACGGCATGATCGACGGGAGGCAGGCCATGATGGAATCCCTGGGCTGCATTCGCCGGGCCGGGGCCGACATCATAATCACCTATTTCGCCACGGAGGCGGCAGGAGAGCTGAGGTGCGCCAATGGCTCATGAGACGTCGTCCGCCCTCTACGCCCGGGCGACCTCGCTGATGCCCGGCGGGGTCTCCAGTCCGGTGCGAGCGGTGAGGCCTTTTCCGCTCTACATATCCAGGGGGCAGGGGGGCCTCATATTCGATGAGGAAGGCGATCGCTACGTGGACACCGTCCTGGGGTTCGGACCGTTGATCCTGGGCCACGCCCATCCCTCGGTGGTCAGGGCCCTGCAGGAGCAGGCCGCCGACGGGACGCTGTACGGCGCGCCGCACCGCAAGGAGGTGGAACTGGCCGAAATGGTCAATTCCCATTTTCCCAGCATGGAGATGATGCGCTTCGTCAGCAGCGGCACCGAGGCCACCATGCACGCCCTGCGCCTGGCCAGGGGCTGCACCGGTCGAAAGATCGTCGTCAAGATGGACGGCGGCTTCCACGGCGCACACGATTCGGTGCTGGTCCGTTCCGGCTCCGGTGCTCTGGAGCACGGGGTCCCCGACTCGCTCGGCGTCCCCGGGGAGGTGGCCGGGAACACCCTGGTGACGGATTACAACGACCCGGTCGGACTCTCGGAAATGCTGGATGCGCACCGCGGTCAGGTAGCCGCGGTGATCCTGGAGCCGATGCTGGGGAACGTAGGTCCAGTGTCCCCGAGACCAGGATACCTGCGGGAGGTGAGGCGGATCACGGAGGAGCACGGCGTCCTGCTCATATTCGATGAGGTCATAACCGGCCTTCGTCTGTCCTTGGGGGGTGCCCAGAAGGCCTACGGAGTGAGGCCGGACATCACGGTGCTGGGAAAGGTGCTGGGCGGGGGATTGCCCATGGGCGCCTTCGGAGCCTCCAGGGAGATAATGTCGAACATCTCCCCGGTGGGCAAGGTGTACCAGGCCGGCACGTATAGCGGGAACCCGATGAGCCTGACCGCCGGGATCGAGACGATAAAGGAGCTGGACCGCACAGGGTTGGACGGCCTGAACGCGGAAGGAGAGCGCCTTCGGTCCGATCTCGCCCGCTCAGTTCGCAAAACGGGGATCAAGGCCACGGTGAGAGGCGAGGCCTCGATGTTCCAGGTGTTCTTCGGCGAAGGTCCGCTGCAGAATTCCCGTCAGATAATGACCTGCGACCGGGAACGCTACATGAGCTACTACCGTAGCATGCTGCGTTCCGGTGTCTACCTCCCGCCCTCACAGTTCGAGACCTGCTTCCTGTGCACCGTGCATGAACGCCAGGACCTCAGGGCGATAAGCGATTCGTTCGCTAAGAGCCTGGAGGTGATGGAATGATCATCGGCACCAGGGGAAGCCGCCTGGCCATGGTACAGGCGGACATGGCCGTGGAAGCCCTCCGGGAGAACGGCATCGATGATAGGCCTGAGATCAGGGTGATCACCACCGGCGGCGACCGGGACCGCTGCACCCCGTTGGGCGACATGGGCGGGTACGGGGTGTTCACCAAGGAGCTGGACCAAAGGCTGCTCTCCGGGGAGATAGACCTGGCGGTGAACTCGCTCAAGGACATGCCATCCCAGCTCACCCCGGGAACAAGGCTGGCGGCGGTCCTTCCGCGGGGAACGGTGCACGACGTCCTGGTGTCCAAGGTCCCCTTGGACGAACTGCCGCCGTCGGCCGTCGTGGGCACCTCGAGCGTGCGCCGGAAGGCTCTATCGAAGCACCTGAGGCCGGACCTCCAGACGGCCGAACTGCGCGGGAACATCACCACCCGGCTCAACAAATGGCGCCGGGGGGATTATGACGCGATAATCCTGGCCGGAGCAGGGCTGGAAAGACTGGGGGAGAACGTTCCCCGACGCGAGCTCGACCCCCGGACCTGGGTACCGCCGGCCGGGCAGGGGGCGGTGGCCCTGGTCTGCCGCGCGAACGGTCCGATAGGCGATCAGCTCTCAAGGCTGGACGACCGGTCGACCCGTTTCTGCGTGGACCTGGAGAGGGCGATCATGCTCGGTCTGGGCGCCAGCTGCCAGGAACCGCTCGGGGTGTGGGCCGAGCCTGTTGGCGAAGGCATCGTGCTTCGATGCCAATGGCTGGCGCACGACGGTTCATGGGCGAGGAGGTTCGAGACGGTCCGGTCCAATGGCGACGTGGGAACGGATGATATCGTGAACGCGATCAAGCGCGAATGGGGGTGGCCTTCATGAGAAGGGGCGAGGTATATCTGGTGGGGGCGGGTCCGGGCGATCCCGGGCTGATCACGGTGCGCGGTCTGGAGCTGCTCCAGCAGGCCGATGCGGTCGTCTACGACTCATTGGCCAATCCGGAACTGCTGAAGAAGGCCCCGCCGAACGCGGAGATGCTGGACGTCGGCAAGCGCGGCGGCCAGCACAAGGCGGAGCAGGACGAGATAAACCAGATTCTGCTCGACAAGGCGTCGCTGGGGATGTCGGTCGTCCGCCTCAAGGGCGGCGACCCCTTCCTGTTCGGCCGGGGAGGGGAGGAAGCTGAGTTCCTGCGCCGCAGCGGTGTGAAGGTGCACGTGGTCCCCGGCGTCAGCGCAAGCCTGGCCGTACCGGCCTTGGCTGGCATTCCGGTCACCCACCGCACGGTGTCCTCCTCGGTGACCATCGTCACCGGGCACGAGGGCGCGCACAAGGACGCGGAATGGCTGGACTGGGCGGCCTTGGCCAGGGGCGGGGGGACCCTGGTCATCATGATGGGCATGTCCAACATCGGTCGCAACATGCGCCGTCTGATGGAGGGCGGAGTTGAGGCTGACGCCCCGGTGGCGGTGGTGCAGGATGGCTCGTCCAAGGAACAGAAGGTGCTGGTGACCACCGTCTCCCGGGCGGCGGAGGAATGCGAAAAGGAGAAAATGGGCTCCCCGGCGGTGATCGTGGTCGGGAGCGTCGTCAACGTCCGGTCCATGCTGGGGGACCTGCGATGAGGACGGTGCTGGTCATCCGGCCGCGGGACAAGTGGGAAGAGTCCCGGTCCATCGTGGAAGCGCATGGCATGAGGGCCATCTGCGCCTCGGTGGTGAAGGTGGAGTATCAGCGCCCGCCGGAGACGGCCGAGATGATGGAAGGGCTTCGCCTGGGCGAGTACGGCTCACTGGTCTTCGCCAGCGTCACCGCCGTCCACGCCTTCGAACGGATGGCGCCGAAGCCTTTGGACGACGTACATCCAGGCACCGAACTGGTGGCCATAGGGCCTCCCACGGCCAGGGCGCTCCGGGAGCTCGGCGCATCAGATGTCACGATGCCCGACGAATACACCTCGGAAGGGCTGGTCGAGCATCTGCGGCAGGGCAAGGGCCCGGTCCTGATGCTCCGGTCCGATCACGGCAACGACGTCCTGCGAAAGGGCATGGAAGGGTTCCGGCCTCTCAAGGAATCAGTGGTGTACGAGCTCCATGAAGACCGGGACGGGCTCCTGGACGCCGCGCTCCGCCAGCTGTACGAGGGAGCGGTGGACGCGGTCCTGCACACCTCCTCACTTTCGGCCAGGCTGATCGTGGAAAGGGCGCGGGAGATGTTCGGGGAGACCTGGAAATGGAATGCTGTGAACGCGGCGATCGGACCTCCGACCCGAGACACGCTACTATCGCTCGGCCTGGAGGTGCAGGTGACCTCCCCTCAGGCCACCTTCCTCGATCTGGTAAGGGCGGTCAGCAGGGCCAAGGCCCAGTAAAGTAAATATTGCCGGTGCCGTTTGAAGGGCCATGAGGAAGTTAGTGGCCATCGTCGGACCGTCGGAACGTTGGATGCCGTTGTGCCGTGAGCACCGCCAGCTGGCCGATTTCATTTGCGCGTCCCCGCTGCGCTCGGAGCCCAACGACGATTCCAATTTCTCCCTGTTCCTGATCGACCTGTTCTCCGGGCGATTCGACGTGCTGGTCGCCACCTGCCCCACGGCCATCGAAGCGGTCGTCACCATGACCAAGAGACGCAAGATGCTGGACCGGGCCAAGGAAGCCGTGGCCAAAGCGGAGCTGATAGTCATCGGGGACCGTACGGCGCAGAGCGCCGAGCTTAATGGTCTGAAGGTCTCATCCGTGGCTCCGGAGGCGACCACGGAGGCCTTGGTGCAGCACATCAATTCCAAGCCCCGCAGAGGAACGGTGGCCCTGCTCCGTTCCGACCAGGGCTCCAAGGTCCTAGTGGAGGACCTCAAGGCCAATGGCTGGAAGGTGGAGGACGTGCCAGTATACTCGCTGTTGTTGGACGATGGGGAGGACATGCAGGACCTCATGGAACGCCTGGACGATGGCAACGTGGATGTCCTGGTCTTCCCGACCCCGGCCCACGCTCAATCGTTCTTGGTCCAGATCGAGGAGCGCTGCGGGGAAGATGAAGCTTTATCATTGCTGGAAGGGGTCACCATCGCCGCCATGGGCAAGGAGACCAAGGAGAAGCTTGAAGGGTACGGGCTGAAGGTCTCCCTGATGCCCAGCAAGGCGGACGCCGGCTCGATGCTCGCCCTGGTCCTCTCCCATCTGGAAGAGTAGGTACCGGACGTCTGGGTCTGGTTCACCGATCAGGCTGGCGAGGCGCACATCGTAGGATCGTGCTTGTCAACGTAGTTTATCCGCTCTATGAAGGTACGATCCCTCCCGACGGTCCAAGGAAAATAATTTTGCAGCAATTGACATGCTGGACCCTTCACCATCGATTAGTAACATTAATTTATAAATAGTGTTACGCTATACCTCTGGCTACAAACGAATAGGGTGGGAAATAGGGAGTAGAGCGGGGATAGATATGAGAAAGAAGCAATCGTTCGCAGTGTTAGCGGTAGCTATCATGGTCGTTGCGGCCGTGGGGGCGCTATGGGTCGTCAACGGCCTTGATGACGGGATGAAGGGGGACGTAAAGGTCGTGGACATGAGGGGCCGGACCGTTTACGTCGATGAGGACGTCCAGAGCGTTATCTGTTTGAGCGCCAGCTCACTGAGGCTGATCAGCTACTTCGGCGCCGTGGACATGGTGGTCGGCATAGACAGCTTTGATGCCAATGCGCTAGGTTCTCCGGCCAACTACTACAAGGCGACCTACCGGATAGCGTACATGAACATATCATCGATAACCTCGGTCGGCAGCGAGGCGAACTTCGCGGCGATAAACGATACAGGCGCCGACGTGATCTTCACCTCTGTCGAGGACGTCGGTGTTCTGAACGACCTGCAGAACAAGACCAACATCCCGGTGGTCGGGCTGAACGCCCAAGGCTCCTTCGACATCGACAACATGACCGAGTTCTCCCGGCAGCTGAACCTGATCGGCAAGGTTCTGGGGATGGAGGAACGGGCGGAGGAGCTCATCGACGGCATCACTTCGCTTCTGGACGAGCTCGAGGGATACCGGTCCCAGATAGCCAGCTCCGACTTCAAGGACGCCTACGTCGGAGGGATGTTCTACTTCATGCAGGGCGGTCTCTACAAGACCACCGGAAAGTACCTGCCGTTCGACCTCGCCTGCGCCAACAATGTCATGCCCGATGTGAACAACGGCAATCCATACGATACGTTCCTGACGGACCTCATGGACGCCGATCCGGACTACATCTTCATCGACAGCATGACCTACTCCAGCAGCTACGCCAAGTTCCAGGAGGACCAGGGCTCCCTGGCCAACGTGACCGCGGTGGAGAACCAGGACATATACACCACCCTGGTCTACAAGTACTACGGCACCAACTGGGAGACCGAGATTATCAACGCCTTCTATATCGGATCGGTGCTGAACCCGGGGGTATACGATTACGACATGGAGGATAAGGCGGAACAGATCCTCACCCTGTTCTTTCCGGGCAGCGATGTCACCTACCAGGACGTGATGGAAAGGCAGACCCCGGGATGCGGTCAGGCCGATTGGTTCTGAGCCGGTACCAAACCTCTTCCCCAATTTCTTCAGGGTGATGCCATGGAAAAAATGGAAACTTCGTTCCGGATATACGACGATCAGGTCTCCAGCGATAGCCCCGGCCCGGAATCGTCATACGGTCGGAACGTCCTGAGGAAGACCGCCTTGGTGGCGGTAATGGGCGCGGCTCTGGTGCTCACAGTCATCATCGCCCTCATAGTGGCCAATCCTTCCGTGCCCCTGGTCGATCTCCTGACGGAGCTGGTCACCTTCGACACCCGGTCCACCGTGGGCTGGAGGGTCTGGCGCATCTACATGCCCATCATCGCCGCCGCCATATTGACCGGCGGCGGCCTAGCGCTGTCGGGAACGGTGATGCAGTGCATCCTGCGCAATCCCCTGGCCTCCCCCTACACCCTCGGCCTCTCCAACGCCGCCGCCTTCGGGGCGGCCTTCTCCATACTGTTCCTGGGAAGCGGTTCGGTGACCGCCGGCTACATATCGGTCAGCAGTCCCTACGTCACCGCCGCCTGCGCCTTCGGCTTCTCCATGCTGGCCACGGCCATCATCCTGCTTCTGACCCGGGTCACCAGGGTCTCCGCGGAGACCATGGTCCTGGCCGGCATAGCCATAAGCGCGATCTTCTCCGCCGGCCTGACCCTTATGCAGTACATGGCCGACTCGGTGCAGTTGAGCGCCATAGTCTCCTGGAGCTTCGGCAATCTCACCCAGGCCAACTGGAGGTGGGACGTCATGGTGTTCCTGGTCTTCCTGCCCATCCTCCTCTATTTCGTGCTGGCCAGATGGGACCTCAACGCCATCGACGCCGGGGACGAGGTGGCCAAGGGGCTGGGAGTGAACACCGAACGTTTCCGGGTGATGGGACTGGTGCTGTCAGCCCTGCTCTCGGCGGTGCTGGTCTCCGGCTTCGGGGTGATCGCCTTCGTGGGGCTGATGGCCCCGCACCTCGCGCGGTTGATGATAGGCAGCGACCATCGCTTCCTCGTTCCTATGTCCGTTGCCACCGGGGCGTTGGTGCTCCTGCTGGCCAACACGGTGGCCATGAACGTCCTCCGTCCCATGGTCCTGCCGGTGGGGCTGCTGACCTCCCTGCTCGGCGGACCGATGTTCATCTACCTGCTGGTGCGGAGGTATCGCCGATGATACTGGACGTCGACGGTGTGAGCTTCGGGTACGACAGCGAACCGACCATCGCCGACATCCGGTTCTCGGCCGGCGCCGGGGACCTGGTCAGCATAATTGGTCCGAACGGGGTGGGGAAGACCACCCTGTTGAAGTGCCTGAACCGGGTGCATGGAATGGATGCCGGAACGGTGCTGGTGGACGGTAACGACGTCCTGGGAATGCCGCGCAAGGAGATGGCCAAGCGCCTAGGTTACGTGCCTCAGCGAGCTCACGTGTCCGGCAGCACGGTGTTCGAATCGGTACTGCTGGGAAGAAAGCCGCACATTGATTGGGACGTGTCTGATAAGGACCTCAGGCTGGTGGGCAAGGTGATCCGGGTCATGGGGCTGGAGGAAATTTCCGACAAGCACGTCGATTCCATCAGCGGCGGGGAGTACCAGATGGTGCAGATCGCCCGAGCCATAGTTCAGCGTCCTAGGGTGATCCTCTTGGACGAACCGACCAGCAATCTGGACATATGCAACCAGCACCGGATCATGAGCACAGTGTCCAGCATAGTGAAGGAGAACGACATGTGCGCGGTCATGACCAATCATGATCTCAATCTGGCCATCAGATACTGCGACCGTTTCATCATGATGAAGGACGGGAGGATATTCGCCGCGGGAGGCAGGGAAGTGATCACTCCTGATAACATCCGCGAGGTCTATGGGTTGGAGACCTACGTGGAGCACTTCAAAGGGATACCATTGGTGATACCGAGGTGAGCGTTTTGGACGGAGCATACGAACAAGAGCGGAAGAAGGCGGTCACGGCCTTTCTGGAGAGGCGGCGGTACAATCCCAAGCAGCGGGATTTCTTCAACGAGAGGGCGGCCGTGTGGGACAAGATGACGGTTCACGACCCGGTGAAGGTGGAGAGGATCGCCTCCCTTCTGGACCTGAAGGGGGACGAAGCCATACTGGATGTCGGCACCGGCACCGGGGTGATGATACCTTACTATGAGGAAAGGTTGAGGTCCGGCAGAGTGAACGCTATCGATTATTCCGAGAGGATGGTGGAGCAATGCCGGAAGAAATTTCCTAGCAACGAGCATCCGAAAGTGTCCTTCCATGTCCTGGACCTTTATCAGGCAGATTACGGTCCGGAGTTCGACCGGGTGGTCTGCTACTCCTGCTTCCCGCACTTCCCTGACCCGCAGGGAGCGATATCCAAATTGGCCGGATTCCTGAAGGCCGGAGGAAGCCTGGTTGTTGCGCATTCCTCTTCCAAGGAGCACATAAACACCATCCATGAGGAGGGAGGGGATGAGATATGCACCGACTTCCTTCCTGAGGTGGGGATCATGAAGGCCATGATGGAGGATGCTGGCCTGATCCCCTATCATGAGCAGGACGACCAGGACTATTACATAATCATGGCCAGGAGTCCCTGAGCACCACAATGGGACGGGGCATTGCGAACAGGTGGTGCAGACCCGGCCCTATCGCTCATCCCTGGTCAGCAGGGCGGCCACGAATGAGACGGCCATCCCTATGGTCATCAGCATCCACACCGAGCGATAATCGGCCAGCGAGCTATCGGTGATCATAAAACCGGTGAGCATCTGCAATATCGCCCCACCGGCGAAAGGGAATATGTTCAGGGCGGCCAGGGCCGTCCCGGTCATCGATCTCGGGAAGGCGTCCTTGACCTGACCGTATATCGGCACGTACCAGCCGGCGAAGAACCCGAAGGCGAAGTGCAGGACGGCATATACCGCCTGGTCGCTCACCCGGCCAGACGCTATCCAGATGACCGCCCACATGACGGTGAACGCAGCGGTACCGGCGACCACCACTTTCCGACGGGACCTCAGCACGCGGTCGGACAGGAAGCCCGAGACCGGACAGCCGGCGATCATGCCCAGGCCGACGAAGGTCAGTGAGAATCCATACTCCACCTTGTCCCACCCAAGCACGTCACGGAAGAACGGACCTCCCAGCAGCCCCTGGTACACCATCAGGCTGCCGTACATGAAGAAGAAGATGACCGCGAAGGGCCAGAACCTTACGCCGGAACCGAAGACCTGGCGAAGGGCGCCGACCAGCGGAACCTTCACCTCCTCCACATCCTCCTCGACGGCTGGAAGCCCGACGTCCTGCGGCCGGTCCCGGACCAGGAGCCACATCAGCCACGTTAGGACGGCGGTGAGAACTCCCAGGGCCAGGAACACCTGCCGCCATCCGGCGTAATCGGACATGGCCGCCAACGGTCCGGCCGCGGCGAGCCCGCCGACGTTCCCGATCATCAGCAGCACCCCGGTCAGAGTGCTGAACTCGTCCTTGCGGAACCAGGAGGAGAGGACCTTCAAGGTCGGAATGTAAACCATGGCCACGCCCAGGCCGATCATGACCCGCCCGGCGACGACCATCTCGAAGCTGCTTGCCAGGGCCGTGACGAACGCCCCCAGGGCGGATAGGGCGGTGAAGGCGCAAACGGTGCGGCGGGGTCCCCAGCGGTCGGTGAGCGCCCCGCAGGGCAGCTGCATGACCGTGTAGGCATAGAAGTAAGCTGAGCTGAGCAGGGCGACGGCGGTCAGGCCGACCCCGAACGATTCCTGGAGGTCCGTCGCCAGTACCGCCGGCGACACCCGGTGGAAGTACACCAGGAAGTAGGTCAGGGCCATGACACCGAATATGGTCCAGCGGTTCCAAGGCGTTCGCCCTTTGTTCACGAGATCTCCTATCGGAATAGCACCCCTGTCCGGACCTTCTTGAACAAACGTCCGATGCGTAAAAAGAAGGTCCATACCATTTAATGGTAATCACCCCAGACCGAACGGCGAGGTTGGGCGCGTCACCTGTGGGCCTTCAACAGCTCGAAGGCCTCCTCAACTGTCAGTGGGGGCTCGAAGTCGGCGTTCAGGTGCTGTTTGAACATCATCATCAGGCGGGAGAAGGAAGGCAGTTCCAGATTCGCCTCCTTCAGCACCTCCGGCCTCTTCATCAGTTCACGGAAGGTCCCATCGAACAGGACCTTCTTCTTGAGGACGATGGCGCGATCGGCGAGCTCGAACGCCACCGTGAGGTCGTGAGTGGCGATGACCATGCTCTGCTCCAGTCCTGAAAGAACGTTCACCAGGTCCCTCCGGCCCTGCGGATCTAAGTTAGCCGTCGGCTCGTCCAGAAGCAGTACCGGGGGGGACATGGAAAGAAGGCCGGCCATGGCCACTCTTTTCTTTTCCCCCAACGAGAGGTTCTGGGGGACCCGCTTGGCGAGGTGTGCAGCGCCCACGGCCTCCAGGGCCGAATCGACCCGCCGACGCACCTCCTCCTCCGGTAGCCCCATGTTCAAGGGCCCGAAGGCAACGTCCTCGTAGACGGAAGGCATGAACACCTGGTCGTCCGGGTCCTGGAAGAGGAAGCCGACCTTCTTGCGCGCTTCGGCCGCCCCGCGCCTTTCCACTTTTTTTCCGGCGATGGAGACCTCGCCTTCCTTGGCGAAATCGAGCGCGGCCATAAGATGGAGCAGCGTGCTCTTCCCCGCCCCGTTCGGGCCTATGAGCGCCACGCGCTCCCCCTCCCTCAGCTCAAGGTCGATCCCCTCCAAGGCCTGGATATGACCGGGATACTCGAACGAAACGCCGCGAAGGGAGATCACCACCAGACGTACCACCCCATCTGCTGCGATAATGAGAGCGCCCCTATAATAACGAAAGCCAGCCCCATCCCGGCGTCCCTGGCGCGGACCCGGAATCCACCTAAGGTGCGCACCTTTCCGTCGTATCCGCGGGAGAGCAAGGCCAGGTACACCCGGTCCGCCCGGCGGTAGGAGCGGAGGAATATCATGCCGATGGAGTTCGAAAGGACCTTGAACGCCTCCCGGTCCAGAAGTGAACGACCGCCCTTGAAGCCACGCGACGCCCTTGCCAATCGCATCCGACCGGATTCGTCCAGCATTACGAATATGAAACGGTAGGTGAACATCATCATGTCGCTGAGCACGGACGGCAGGCGGAACCAGCGCAGAGCCCAGAGCACGTCCATGAAAGGAGTGGACGAGACGAGCACCAGCAGCAGGAGCACGGAGGCGGATATCCGCAGCCCCATGGACATGGCGTGATCGGCCCCCGAGGTGAAGAGCATGGTCAACGAAGCAACGAAAATGAACGGGAAGGCCATGGCGTATCCCCGGGCCAGGTGCAACGGCGGCACTCTGGACAACGCCGCCAAGGAAACGATGAAGGCCAGGGCGAGCAGCAGTATGTCCGCGCCGGTGAGGAAGGCGATGACCACCGCCAGAGAAAGGAAGCAGAGGAGCTTGACCCGGGGGTCGAAGGCCGACAGCCAAGAATCTTTGGCGTACCTGTCCGCGTTCAGCTCCATGGTCAAGTTCCCTGTCCAGAATCAGATGGAAAGTGATTAAAGGGTTTTTATCAGGCCTTGTTGCGGGCCTTCATTCCTTTTAGATAAAGATACACCAGCCCGAAGGTTATGGTAAATCCCACGATCCCGGCCATCAGCGCCCCCCAGTAGTTCTCTCCGTAAGAGAGCGGGGCGACGTAGAACGGCTCGGCCTCATCCACGTCGTTGTTCTCCATCACCCGTTCCAGGCCGTCCGGGAAGGCGGCGGAGAAGGCAAAGTAACCGACCAGGCCGATGGCGAAGAGCACCATGACCACCGCGGCGGCCTTAAGGTAGCTGGAGCGGTTCATGCCTTCGCCTCCTTGGCCCTCATCCCGAACTCCAGGGTCTCCGGGGCCACCCGGCTCAGGAAGAGCACGACGCCGGTGGTTATGACGGCCTCCCCGATGCCTATGATGGCGTGGTAGATGCCCATGGCCGGGATGGACAGTATTCCCTCGATGCCGTAGCTGCCTCCGGAAAGGGAGTAGCTCAAGGCCAACTGAACGCCGCAGATCAGGGAGGCGATGAGCACCGAGGTCCAGGCGGCCACCGGCACGCCCAGGCCGTTCCAGTTGTCCAGACCTTTCTTGGTCAACTTTAGCACGCCAAAGGCCACCAGCGGGGCGATCACGGCCATGTTCAGTAGGTTCAAACCAAGGGCGGTCAGCCCTCCGTCACCGAACACCAGGCACTGTATCACCAGGATGGTGGTCATGACCACGATGCCTCCGTAAAGGCCGAGAAGTGCCACGGCGAGCGTGGCACCGATCAGGTGACCGGTGGTGCCTGCCGCAACTGGGAAGTTGAGCATCTGGGCCACGAATATTCCGGCGGCCAGGATGGCCATGAATGGCACGGCCCTTTCGTTCAGGTTCTTCTTCAATCGATATACCGCCAAGGCGATGACCGGCAAGGCCAAGGCCCAGCCGGCGCCCACGACGATCGGGTCCATGAGTCCGTCAGGAATGTGCGTGTCAACTTCCCCCAGTATTATATCCCAGGTGGATTCGTGTTACGAATCCGATTTTAGTATTACGCATTCCTCGCGGTGCCATAAATAGTTAACTATTTTTCCTCAGCTTGGTGCGCAAGCTTTGGCGAGCTCGCGCACGGTCCTCATCACCTCCTGGGGCGATGATTCAAGGAGGGCGAGGGACACCAGGGCGCTGCCCACGATCACCCCGTCCACCCCGGTCTCCCTGGCGGCCCTGATGTGTTCCGGGCTCGATATCCCGAAGCCGGCGGCCAGGGGCATGTCCTGGTCATGGTTCCTGGAGCGTTCCACCATCCGGCGCAGTCCGTTCTGGTCGGCGCTCCCCCCTCCGGTGACGCCGGTCCGGGTGACCAGGTAAAGGTACCCGGAGGTGGTGTTCATGAGGGCCCGGTGCCGTGACTCCGGGGTGAGAGGGGTGCTGAGCTGGACCAGGTCGATGCCGTTCATTTCGCAAGACCGCCGCAGCGACACGCCCTCATGCATGGGAAGGTCTGGAACGATCAAACCGTCCGCTCCCGATCGTACGCAGGCTTTGACGAACTCCTCCTCTCCCTTCCGGAATATGGGGTTGTAGTAGCCCATCAGGACCAGCGGCCGGTCCGTTCTTTTCCGGAGTTCGTGGACCATCTCCAGCACGTTCGGTG
Organism: Methanomassiliicoccales archaeon; assembly: GCA_041304605.1. Taxonomy (GTDB): domain Archaea; phylum Thermoplasmatota; class Thermoplasmata; order Methanomassiliicoccales; family UBA472; genus UBA472. The sequence continues at coordinate 2,531 of JBFYNB010000029.1, read as the reverse complement.
GTGTGACCCCGTTCCGCAGCGCCACCACGGACGCCTCCTGGATGACCGGGCCGTCGGCCACTGGGTCGGAGAACGGTATGCCGATCTCCAGCACGTCCGCCCCGCCCTCCAGGCAGGCCATGGCGAGGTCGATGAAGGCCCCTGGTGAAGGAACCCCGGCCATGAGATAGCAGACCAGGGCCGTGCGCTTTTCGCTCCGGGCCCTGAGGAACGCCTCGCGGAGGCGGCTCATTGCACCACCCCCATATCGAAAACGGTCTCCAGGTCCTTGTCGCCCCGTCCGGACACGGTTATGACCACTATGTCGTCCCTTTTCATCTTCTCCGCCTCCCTCATGCCGGCGTACACCGCGTGCGCGCTCTCCAAAGCGGGGATTATGCCCTCCGTCCGGGAAAGGGTCACGAACGCTTCCAGGGCCTGGGAGTCCGTGACGCCCACGTACTCCGCCCGACGGATGTCCTTGAGGAAGCTGTGCTCCGGCCCCACCCCCGGATAGTCCAGGCCGGGGGCGAGGCTGTGGGCCTCCTTGATCATCCCGTGCTCGTCCTGCAATAGGTAGGACTTGCAGCCCTGCAGCACGCCGACCTCCCCGCGGGAGAGGGTGGCGGAATGGCGCTCGGTGTCCAGGCCATCCCCGGCCGCCTCCGCCCCCAGCATGCGCACCCCCTCATATTCCAGGAACGGATGGAAGGTCCCGATGGCGTTGCTACCGCCGCCCACGCAGGCCACCAGCAGGTCCGGGAGGCGCCCCTCGGCCTCCAGCAGCTGCCTTCGGACCTCGCGTCCGATGATGCTCTGGAAGTCCCGCACCATGGTCGGATAGGGATGGGCGCCGGCCGCCGTCCCCAAGAGATAATACGTGCTCTCCACGCTTCCCGCCCAGTCCCGCATCGCCTCGTTGATGGCGTCCTTGAGCAGCTTGGAGCCCGAACGGACCTCGTGCACCTTGGCCCCCATGAGCCTCATGCGGAACACGTTCATGCGCTGACGGGCCATGTCCTTCTCCCCCATGTAGATCTCTGCGGACATGCCCAGCACCGCGGCGGCCATCGCGGTCGCCGTCCCGTGCTGCCCCGCTCCCGTCTCAGCGATGAGCCTGGTCTTGCCCATGCGCTTGGCGAGCAGCGCCTGGCCCATGACATTGTTGAACTTGTGCGCTCCGCCGTGGCACAGGTCCTCCCGTTTCAGGTATATCCTGGCCCCGCCGCACATCTCGGTGAGCCTCCTGGCGAAGTAGAGCGGTGTCTCCCGTCCGCCGTAGTGGCGGTTATAGCTCTCCAGCTCCTCGGCGAAGGCCGGGTCCCGCTTGGCCTGTTCATACGACCTCTCCAGCTCCTGCAGCGCGGGAACCAGCACCTCGGGCACATACTGCCCTCCATATTCTCCGAACCTTGCATTCATCCCTGGACACCTCTCATGGCTTCGATCATCAGCGTTATCTTCCGCGGGTCCTTCCCGCCTATCCCTTCCGCTCCGCTCGACACGTCTATCACGGCTGGCCTCACGGACTCGACCGCTATCTTGACGTTCCACTCGTTCAGACCGCCGGCCAGCACCACCGGCAGAGGGGCGACCTTGTCCCGGATCGCCCTGCTGAGCGACCAGTCGTGCGTCCTCCCGTTCCCCCCTGCGCGAAGCCCCGGGGAATCCAGGACCAGGGCGCTGAGCAGCGGAATGGCGGAAGCGTCCGCCTCCGTACCGGGCCGGACCGGGAGCATGCCCCACAGCGGAACACCGACATCGGACAGTTCCACAAGCAACACACGGTCCAATGGGGAATGCAGCTGCAGGACGTCCGGCTCCAGAACCTGGACCATTCTATCCAGCACCTCCGGCCGCCTTTCGGTGGTCACCGCCACCCGCCGCCCGCCGCACACGGACATGAGCTCCCTGGCCCGATCGATCTCCAGGCGTCTGGGCGAATCGGAGAGGACCACGAATCCCAGATAATCGGCCTTCCGGCACGCTTCCAGGTCGTCCACGCTCCGCATCCCGCAGACCTTGAGCTCGGTCATCTCGGCATCCTCAGGGACAGCAGCTTCTCCCTCGGGCACGGCGAGCCGCTGAGGGCCGAGCCGATGAGAACTCCCGAAGCGCCCTGGTCGCGCATCTTCTTTACATCCTCGGCCGAGTCCATCATGCTCATGGCCAGCGCCGGCCTTCCGTCCGACCTGATCATCTCCAGGGCCTGGGCCATGAGGTCCTGTCCCGGGCGGAAGGTCCGCAGGTCCCTCCGGTTGTAGGCGAGAACGTCCGCCCGGGAGTCAAAGGAACTTTCCAGCTCTTCCAGGCTGGAGGATTCCAGGACCACCTCCAGGCCGAGGCGGTGGGCCTTCTCGACGAGGTCGTCCCTGCCGGCCGCCAGATGCCGGTCGAAAACCCCCTGTATGAGAAGAACGGCCGACGCTCCCAGGTGCGAGGCGGCCTCCACCTGCCTCTCGTCCACCACGAAGTCCTTCATCATCACCGGCATCCCGGTGCGGGCGGCAAGTTCCAGGTAGCGCAGCGAGCCGAGGAAGTAGCGCGGTTCG